>JAPKZT010000011.1 GCA_026393655.1 Actinomycetota bacterium
CTCGACATACGACGATAAATCGCGAAAACAATTAATCCAGAAAATGCATAAACAAAAAAAGTAATTCGGTAGCCAAAGAGGTCTGAGAGTTGCTGGCGATGCACGAACCACAGCGGTAGTGCAGCACACAGCGCGCCGATTGAGCCGACTAATGCACCACTCAAGTTATAGAGCGCAAACATCGCCGTGCGTTGATCATCAGTTACTGACGCAGAAAGACTTGCTTGCTCAAGGGGCAAGAATGCACTCACATCACCTGCAGATGGATTCATTGTGCCAATCACGCCGACAAATAGCAGAGCGATGAAACTAGATGCGAAACCGAATGCAACACCGGTAAGTGTCATCAATAATGCAGCCATGGCGAGCAGTCGTGCTGGCGCAATTCGGTGGCCGAAAATACCGACGAGGATCGTTGTCGCTGCTGAGCCGAGCAGCGATGCAGTTACAACGGCGCCGATCTGCACGCCTGATAAGCCGAGCACTAGTAGAAAGCCTGGCAAGATGACATAGACCATGCCGTCAACGAACGCGCGCACTGAACGGGTGGCGATTAACTTTCGGCCATCTGCTGTCGCGGTTGTTGGCGCCGCGAGAAGTTTGAAAATCACGAGGTAACGCTAGTTCATGAAATTAACGCGACTATCCAAAATCAACTAGTGTTTCATCTCGTGCCACCAGTAGATCTCACAGGTTCAAGCGGAGTAAGTCTAGATTCACTAACCATTGGCAATGCACTCGTTGATGTCTTAGCAACGGTAGACGAAGGATTTTTGATTCGCGAAAAAATTGTCAAGGGCTCGATGAACCTTGTTGATATTGCGCGCTCAAAACATTTGCATTCGCTAGTCAATTCGCGAACCGAAATGAGCGGCGGTAGCGCAGCCAACACTGCTTATGGGTTGGCAAGTCTCGGTGGAAAAGCCGGATTCATTGGCAAAATTTCGGCTGACAGACTTGGTGAATCTTTTGCTAGTGATCTAGCAAATGTCGGCGTGAGTTTTTTTCCTGGTGTCACTTGTGAGACCGAAGATACCGGAAGATGCCTAATTGTCGTAACACCAGACGGTAATCGCACGATGAATACTTTTCTTGGCGCAGCGTCGCTGCTTGATGCTGCAGATATCTCGCGGGATGCAGTACAGAGTGCGGCAGTTGTAATGCTCGAAGGTTATTTGTTTGATCGTGATGCGGCTAAAGAGGCATTTCGTGTCGCTGCAGAATATGCGCACGCTGCGGGTCGAAAAGTTGCACTCACACTTTCTGATTCATTTTGTGTTGATCGCCACAGAGCCGACTTTTTAGACTTGGTTAAGAACAATATTGATATTTTGTTTTCAAATGAAGACGAGATTAAGTCGCTTTATCAAGTTGGTTCAATCAATGATGCGCTTCATCAATTGCGAGATGACTGCGAATTCGCTGCAGTGACTCGCAACGAGCATGGCTCGGTCGTGATCGACGGTGACGAAGTTGTGATTATCGATGCAGAGCCAGTTGACAGTGTTGTTGACGCCACTGGTGCTGGCGACATGTATGCGGCGGGGTTTTTGTATGGTTTTGTACGCGGTAAGCCAATTGAGCAATGTGGAAGAATCGGGTCGGTTGTGGCGTCAGAAGTTATTTCACACATGGGCTCACGACCGCTAGTCGCACTGAAAACTATTTTGCCAAAAAACTTACAGTAGAAAGTTTGCTGGTTAGTAAAGCAACTTAGCTTTCGTCGGCTGGCAAATATACAAGTTGCAAGTCACCTAGTTTGACAAGGGTTGACGCGATCCATCCGCCCAGCGTCGAGAAGTGTTCGTCGAGCAATTTGCTTGTGCCATCTTGCAGAGTCTCTTCGGCGAGTTCGTAGTCGCCCGAATACGTAACTTCAATTGCATAATCGATGTGCTCAGCAGGTTGTGAAGGTCGGGTTATCTCGACTGTGATGCTTTCTCGCTCTAGTTGGCTTGCACTAATTTTTGGACTCTTGAGTGGTGCGATCTCGTCAACGAGTGAAGAATCGGGTTGGTCTGCGAGTCTTTGAACGCGAAACACAATTTCCATTTCAATTTCGGGCGACTCATGAAAAACTTCTTCGGTGTACCACGCACGATAGTTTGCTTGGCTCCAACTTGGCCAAGTCAGTGTGATGTGAGCGACAACCCTTGGCGGTCGACCCTCGCCTGGCAAACCATAACTTGTCTCCCAGACCAAGTCGCCGAGCAACATGTCAGATTGAAAATGTTCATCAAATGCTTGACGCTCAAGAAACGCGTTCGTAAAGGCATCTCGTAGTGCGCCAATGGCATCGCTAAAGACATGGTCAAGCATGTGGCTATAACGCTAACAATGTGCCAAACTAAATGCTCATGAGCCTGATAATCCTTGAACGCAGTGAGGGTGTTGCAACCCTGACATTGAATAACCCAGCCGAACGAAACACGATGACTGCCGAATTAGTCAGCGACATCAAACAAGCAATGGATGAAATTGAAGCCGATCAGACGATTGGCGCAATCATTGTCACTGGTGCTGCGCCAGCATTTTGTGCTGGGGCCAACTTAGGAAATCTCGCCGAAGCCGATGGCGAATCGCTGACCAAAATCTATGAAGGTTTTTTGCGCATTGCGCGGACACCTTTGCCGACGATTGCTGCCGTCAATGGCGCTGCAGTTGGAGCAGGTATGAATCTTGCACTGTGCTGCGATGTGCGAATTGCGGCTCATCGCGCAAAATTTGATACAAGATTTTTGCAGATTGGGTTACACCCAGGTGGTGGTCACACTTGGATGTTTCGTAATATCGCTGGGCCGCAAGCGACGATGGCCGCAGTTGTGTTTGGTGAAATTCTTGATGGTCACGAGGCGCAACGAGTTGGGCTGGTATATAAATGCGTACCAGACGACGAATTAATGGCAACTGCGCGTGTGATGGCGGTGCGGGCGGCGAGTGCACCTCGCGAGTTGGCAATTATTACAAAACGCACAATTCAAGAGATGGCGAACATTGCCACGCACAGTGCGGCAGTCGCTAAAGAACTTGAGCCACAAGTATGGACAACTCGTCAACCTTGGTTTGCCGAACGTTTGGCAGCCTTGCAAAACCGCATCAAAAAATCATAGATTTTTGAAAGATTCTTGATTATTACAAGAATATTACGCGCAGGTTAGATGCCATTTGTAAGAAGTGATGTACTGTGACGGTTAATAGCGAGAACATTCAAGTATTTCCATCATTGGGAGGAAAGATGAGTCAGCGTCACAGGCGTATCGAAGCCATACCACCACTTCGAGAAGAGTTGCGAGCACATGCTCACAACGAGCGACACAGGATACATACAGAGTTGCATTTAATAACCGAACAAGTTCAGCACGGTATTGAACCAGAAGATATTGATGAGCCCGGTACAAACTGGAAACCGCTTCACCACCATAATTCTCAGATCGCGAGTCAAAATATTCGTGGTGCGACCTTTAAACATTGGAAGGCAAAGTCTTGGAAGCGTCGCAAAGCAATGCGTCGAGCACGTATTGCTCAGATGTCGGAGATTTCGGAGATTTAAGTTTTACTGACCAGCCATTGTTGAGTTATTGCTGCTTTGCGGTCTTGCCATTCTTCAATCGTGAACCCGTAACGCAAGTGGTCCTCCCACACGCCGTTAATTTCTAAAAATCTTTCCGCTAAACCTTCGAGGCGAAATTTGAGTTTTTCCATAACCTTTTTGCTGTTTACATTTCTCGGGATAATACAGACTTCAATTCTGTGAAGTTTCAATTCTTCAAACGCGAAACGTGACAATACTGCTACGCCTTCTGCAACGTAACCATTTCCGGCTTGCTTGCGATCAATCCAATATCCGACCGTTCCAGTTTGCATCGCGCCGCGTACGACATTATTCAGATTTACTTCGCCCGCAAAAGTATTTTCGATAAATAATCCAAGCGTGTATGAAGTGCCGGCCAGTCGTTCGCGATCACGAGCGACACAGCGGCGCTCAAATGCTTGGTAATCAGTGGCTGGGTCAGCAATGTAATCTGACCGCTTTGGCTCCCATACCGATAGCCACTCTCCATTTCTTAAACGCACCTCGCTCCAGGCGGCATGATCGCTTGGTACAAGTGGCCGCATCATTATTCGATTACCTTGAAGACGCAAAGTTGCGATTTGAGACCCAGCAGGATGCTTGCTACTGAATATTGGGCTTGCAGAGCCAACCGTGTTTCGTGAAGCGCCACTCATGCTGTCCTATTTCGCAGCTCGTCAACAATGCCGTCCAGCAAATTGTGCTGACTGACAATCAATTCTGGTATTTGCAGTCTTCGCATCACTGCTACTAGTAAACAACATCCACCCACGATGATGTCGGCTCGGTC
>JAPKZT010000201.1 GCA_026393655.1 Actinomycetota bacterium
AAACTGACGCAAACCCACCGATGATGCCGTATACGGATGATTATCAACTAGTTGAGGTGGACGCCGAATATCTGAGCAAAGCAGTCAAACCAAAACAGTTCATACATATTGATCAGTCTGAATGCATCATGTGCGAAGGTTGCGTTGATATCTGCCCATGGAAGTGCATCTTCATGGTTTCGCCAGAAGCAATTTCACAAGCTGACGGCACTGAGTTACCAGGTGATGATCCTTCGGACAAGGTTGTGTTTATTATTGACGATGATGTTTGCACACGTTGTGCGTTGTGTGTTGATCGTTGTCCAACAGGAGTAATTATTTTGGGCAAGGTTGGCGTTGCGCCAGCGACTGGCGAAACTCATATGCGAACAAATAATCATGGCTATTCATATGGCATGCGATTTTAAGAATGGAGATTAAATAAAATGGTGCAAATGCTTGAACAAAAATCTCGTCTGACAATTAAAGAGCGCATGACAAAATTAAATGAGTCGCTACAAGGTAGCCAAGCGTGGAACTCGATCTTCCGACCAGGTTCAATTTTTCGTAAGGGTTACTCGGACTCACCAAGAAACCGTTCGTACGTAGTTATGAACTCTGTGCTTTATCACTTGCACCCAGTAAAAGTAAAGCGTCATGCTGTAAAAGTCAGTTACACATTGTGCTTAGGTGGCTTGAGTTTCTTCTTGTTTATTTTGTTGACCATCACCGGAATTTTCTTAATGTTTTTTTACCGTCCGACATCAGCCAATGCTTGGCAAGACATTCAGTCGTTGCACACGTCGGTGACGTTTGGATTGATGGTTAGAAACATGCATCGATGGGGAGCGCACTTAATGGTGTTGTCGGTGTTTTTGCACATGGCACGCGTTTTTTATCATGGTGCATATAAAGCGCCTCGCGAATTCAACTGGGTGATCGGCGTAATTTTGTTGACCCTTACATTGTTGCTTTCGTTCACCGGATACTTGTTGCCATGGGATCAACTTGCGTTGTGGGCTGTGACCGTGGGTACCAACATGATGGGTTACTCGCCAGTGATTGGTTCACAAGTTCGTTTCGTTTTGCTCGGCGGAGTCGAGATCGGACCAGAAACTCTTCTGCGATGGTATGTGTTGCACGTTTTACTTTTCCCATTCGTCACTGTCATCTTCCTCGCGATCCATTTCTGGCGCGTGCGTAAAGACGGCGGAATCTCAGGACCTCTCTGATGGCCGGCATTCCAGAACATCTTCTTAAGCGGGCGCAAGAGGCGCGCGAAAAGGCAGCAGCCGAGGCCGCGGGTGCGTCAGCACCAACTGTGGCAAGTAGCGATGTAGGTTCACGAATCCCTGCTGATTTACTTGAGCGAAGCAAAGCGGCTGGCGGTGCAGTTGCGGTAGCCGAAAAGCCTGGTGCTGTTGTTGCTGGTGCACCAACAAACGGAAGTATTCCTTACGGCGCCGGACCTGGTGGACATACTCAGCGATTACTTACTGTCGTTAAATCAGGATCAATTCAAGATGTCAAAGCAGTACCTGTTGACAAAGTTCATACTTGGCCGCACTTATTGGGTGTTGAATTCGTCGCGTCGCTTGCGTGCACTGCATTTGTATTTGTGTTCTCATGGTTTGTTAATGCGCCGTTGTTACAAGCAGCAAACTTCAATCGAACTCCAAACCCATCGAAAGCACCGTGGTACTTTCTTGGTTTGCAAGAGTTGTTGACGATGTTCCATCCAATGATTGCTGGCGTGACAATTCCTGGAATGGGAATCATCGCCTTAATGTTTGCACCATATTTAGATCGCAACGAATCAAATCGTCCTGAAGATCGAAAGTTCATGACAAGTCTGATGACAGTGCATTTAATGTTCTGGGCCGTGCTTGTAATTATCGGTTCATTTTTCAGAGGTCCTGGTTTCAACTTTGTCTTCCCGTGGCGTGAAGGCATCTTCTTCGAATTGTGATCGGACTATTACTTAAATGAACTCAACTTCAATCATTACGATCGCAATTGCCGTGCTTGCTGTGCTCGGTCTTGGCGTTGTGCTCACTGCAACACGTCGCTCTGATATTAAAGGTGTTGGCTCGCTGTCGCGTGAGACTCGAAAGCGAGATCGCAACGCGGCAAAAGTTGCGCGTAATTCTTCGCGTGACGCCGAAAATCTAGGCGTTGCTAGTCGCAGTGCAGTAGCTGTTATGCCGCCAGCCGAAATTGAGACATGGGTTGCACCAGATGCCGAAGCACTTGGCGAAACGCGTCGCGCATTTTTAAATCGAGCCACGGTGACACTGATGAGTGCAAGCCTTGGAGGTTTCGCGGCAGCACTTATAGCTTTCTTATGGAAGGGCGCCGAAGGTGGCTTCGGCTCCAAAATTAATGCTGGCAAGATTGACGATGTAATCGGCCAAATTCGTTCTGCCGGTGGTTTCTTGTATTTGCCTGAAGCGCGCTCTTGGGTTACCGAATATCCAAAAGAGGCGATTTCAAAAGCAGAAGTTGCTTACGGAAAACAAGGAGCAGTTTTTGCGGGGATGAATGCAGGCGTTGTCGCGTTATACCAAAAGTGTCCGCATCTTGGCTGTCGTGTTCCGAACTGCACTACTTCACAATGGTTTGAGTGTCCATGTCACGGTTCTCAATACAACCGTGTGGGAGAAAAAAAGGGTGGTCCTGCGCCACGCGGAATGGATCGTTTCGGAGTTTCAGTAAATAACGGAATGATGGTTATTGACACTGGGGCAGTTTTCGGTGGTCCACCAATCGGAACTAATACAACTGGACAAGAAGCAGAAGGTCCACATTGTGTTGGCGGGGCAGGTAAACACTAAATGATTATTTCACTTATCTCAACTGTCTCAATTGTTTTTGCTAGCACGACTACGACGATCGCCTGGGTAATTCTTCTCGCGTCAGTACTCGGTTGGATTCTTTACGGTTTATCAAATATTCGTTCGGCGAAACGCGAAGTCGGTTCAGAAATTAAACTTGCCGCAAACCGCAAACCGTATTACGACGATGAGCGTCTCGAAGGCGAAAAGATTGAGCGCACCCAATTAATTGGTCTTGCGTTTCTTGCGATAGTCACGATCGCTCTTCCGCTTTATTGGATTCTTGAGCCTGGTCGCATGGTTGGAGCCGATAAAGAATTTCAACACCAGTTTGAAGAATGGGGCAGTGGATTATTCGCAACCACAGCAGATGGTGGATTTAATTGTGCGGGTTGTCACGGCGGGATGAAAGGCGGCGGCGGCGTTGCGTCGTACGCGATTACTGATCCGACCACTGGCGAAGTAAGGCAAGTTAACTGGAAAGCGCCAGCAATCAATACTGTTTTTTATCGATATAGCGATGAAGAAGTGCGATTTATTTTGAACTATGGTCGTCCGTTTTCGCCGATGTCTGCTTGGGGTCTTATTGGTGGTGGGCCAATGAATGATCAGCAGATTCAAACAGTAATTGAATATGTCAAAAGTATTCAGATTCCGCGTGACGAAAATGGCAAGTTGCCAGCAGCCAAACAACAGGAGATTCAAGCCGAAGCAGAGCGTTTGGTTAAAGCAAAGACTTACTCCACTCTTGGTGAGGCATTGTTTAATTTAGATCTAGGCAGTGGAAACTTTTCGTGCGCACGTTGCCACACAAAAGGATGGTCATATGGTGAACCACAAATCACCGGTGGTGGCGCGCTTGGTCCAAACCTCACTGGCGGTTCGGCTGTGCGCCAGTTTCCACAACGCGATGACATGATTGCGTTCATTAAAGGTGGCAGTGAACTCGGCAAAAAATACGGTCAGCAAGGTCAAGGTTCGGGTCGAATGCCTGCGTTTGGATTAATGCTCACCGATGAACAAATCGCCGCTGTTATTGATTATGTGAGAGGTTTGTAAATGTTGTCGCTACTTGCAATTAATTGGGAGCCGGAATTACGCGGCATCGTGATCGTCGCAATCGCCGTTGGTGTTCTAATGGGTGGTACATATTTAGTAGTTGGCACAAACTTGGGTGCGCGACTGGGTTTTCTAGTTGTCCTCGCCGGATTATTCGGTTGGATGGCAACAATGGGAGCGATTTGGTGGACATACGGAATCGGTCTGAAAGGTCGAGAGCCGACATGGCAACCTGCTGAACCTGTGACGATCGTGCGTCAATCATCATTATTGAATAGCGCAGGAATTTTAGAGTCGCCGGTAACACTCACCGGTGATGTTGCGAACGATACAACCAAAGCATCAGCGGCTTTACAAAGTGAGGGATGGTTACTGCTTGAAGAATCTGATCCGCGTCGCGGTCAAGCGGTTGCGGCGTCAGATGAAATTATTCAACATGAGGCAGAAGAGCTTGTCGCTGGAGAGTATCTTTCACTTGCCGTTTATGACAAGGGTGGAGACCGCTGGCCAAAAATAAATGATTCGCTCGATTTTGTAGCGTTCTTTCATAAGCCCCACTTTGCGCTTGTTGAAGTCGCACCAGTTATGCCCCAGCGCACAGAGCCTGGTCGTGCGCCGGCTCGGCCAGTAGTTGATCCAACGCAACCGCACCGCTATATACACATGGTTCGCGACCTTGGCAGCAAGCGTCAACCAGCGATTTTTATCACTATCGGCTCATCAATCATCTTCTTATTGCTGTGTCGAATCCTGCATCGAAGAGATTTGAATTTGCAACAGAATCTTAAAGAGCAGTCGCCTGCTAAGGCATAAATCGTGGGTCAGTATCTTCCAATAGTTGTGCTGACAATTCTCGCAATTTTATTTGGCGCGGGTTCGGTAGTTGCGTCAAAGTTACTGGCTCCGCGTCGTCCGAACTCTGCCAAAGAAGCGCCATACGAATGCGGAATCGTGCCGAGTAGAGAAGCGCCAGAACGATTTCCAGTGAGTTTTTATGTAGTGGCGATGTTGTTCATCATGTTTGACATCGAGATTATTTTTGCGTATCCATTTGCTGTCTCCAGTACTGCGCTAGGCACATATGGTTTCTATGAGTTCGTTACGTTTAGTGCCGTCTTTTTTGTGGCATTTGTTTATGTTGTCGCGCGCGGAGCACTTGATTGGGGACCAATTAATAAGCCTCGTCAATTATTGACAATTGATGACGATATTTTCTCGGCGTCGCGCACGACTGCGACAACCATTCGTCGTGTTGGCCTTGATGGACGTCGCACTGAGAAAGTCTCGTCCTAATGGGAACAGTTCGCG
>JAPKZT010000159.1 GCA_026393655.1 Actinomycetota bacterium
AAGGTCATCCATCGCAACGAAATACTTTGATTCAAGACGGCATTCTCACAGATTACATGTGGGATTATCTGCGTGCACGCAAAGAAGGTCGCGCACAAAGTGGCAATGGTCGCCGCCAGAGTTATCAGCACTTGCCGATGGTGCGAATGACCAACACTTTTGTGATCAACGGCACGCAAGACCCTGACGACATTGTGAAAGACACGAAGCATGGCGTGTACATCGCCAAACTTGGTGGCGGACAAGTCGACACCGCGAGCGGAGATTTTGTTTTTGGAATGACCGAGGCTTACTTGATTGAGAATGGTGAGATCACAGAGCCTCTTCGCGAGAGCAACTTAATCGGCAATGGTCCAGAAGTATTAAAAGATATTGACTTGCTTGGCAATGATTTCGCGATGGGCAACCCTGGCATGTGCGGTAAAGACGGTCAGGGCGTGCCAGTCGGCGATGGCCAACCAACACTTCGTGTGCGTTCGCTAACTATCGGTGGCACGGCAGCATGAGTGATGGAGTTCAAGAATTACAAAAACTTGCCGACTCAATAGTTGGCAAAGCAAAAGCTGGCGAACAAGTTGAAGCATATATTTCTCGTGGCGGCGAAACTTCGGTGCGCGTCTATGAAGGCGAAGTTGAACATTTTGTTTCTGCTCAAAGTGAAGGTATTGGTATTCGAGTAATTAAAGATGGTCGCACAGGTTTTGCTTACGCAGGGACGCTTGAAACAGATGCGATAGCAGAAGTGCTGGCAGAAGCACGCGACAATGTTCAATTTGGCACTGTAGATGAGTGGGCTGGTCTTGCTGAGCCAGATGGCGTTGCGCAGATTCCACAAAAGTTTTGGGACGAAGAACTTGCAAGTTATCCAACGGATAAAAAAATTGCGATTACGAAAGAGCTTGAGAAGTTAACTTTGGCTGCTGATGCGCGCGTTCGTGCCGAAGAAGCCAATTACGAAGACGGCTGGGGTGAAACTGCTGTTGCCACTACAACTGGCATTCGCGAAAGTGGTCGAGGAAACTCGTGTTACGTCTCGGTGTCAACTTTGGCCGATGATGGTGATGAATCGCTGACCGGTTTTGGATTTTCGGTTGGTGACTCTCCAAAAGAGTTTGATCTCAAAAAGGCAGCGCATGATGCAGCAGATCGCGCAACGCGTTTGTTGGGGGCGACAAAGCCTGCAAGCAAACTTGTGACGATAGTTCTTGACCCATATGTGACTTCTCAATTCGTCAGTATTTTGTCAAGTGTTTTAAATGGCGAAAGTTTGGCAAAAGGTAGAAGTTTGTTTGCAGACCGTCTTGATCAACAAGTGGCCAGTGCAAAGTTCACCCTTGTTGATGACCCGACAAACCCGCTGGCGTATACGGCGACAGACATTGACGGTGAAGGCTTAGCCGCGAGGCGAAATGTATTAATCGAAAACGGAGTGCTTAAAAAATTCGTGCACTCGAGTTATAGCGCACGGCGGATGAACACAAAAAGCACGGGAAACGCAAGTCGTGGAGGTTTCGCTGGTTCACCTGGCGTGAGTTGTTTAGCGATGCAAGTTCAACCGGGTACGAAGTCTCAAGCAGAATTGATTAGCGGTATTGACGATGGTGTGCTGATTCAAGATGTGTCAGGAATGCACAGTGGTGTAAACACAATCTCCGGAGATTTCTCGACTGGCGCATCTGGCATTGTGATCAGCAACGGCACACTCGGCGCTCCGATTCGCGAATTCACGATTGCATCAACTTTGCAAAAGATGTTGTTGAACATTGTTGAACTGGGCAATGACATCGACTGGCTGCCAATGCGAGCAGTTGGACTGTCGTTAGTAATTAGCGATGTGATGATGAGCGGGGCTTAGATAATGTCGATCTTGCACGCGATCGTGTTGGGTATTGTGCAAGGACTAACTGAGTTTTTGCCGATATCTTCAAGAGGTCACTTAGTGATTGTGCCGTGGTTGCTTGGCTGGAATGATCTCGACACAGTGACAGCCAAGGCTTTCGACACGGCACTGCACTTAGGCACACTTGTCGCTGTTTTGATTTATCTGCGCAAAGATTTGATCGTTTACATAAGTCACGGTTCGCAATTTATTTTCAACCGTAAGCAGCCAGCAACCCAAACTGGTCGACGAGCATGGATGTTGGTTTTGTCTGCTGTGCCTGCCGGCATCGTCGGTGCGGCGTTCGAAGACAAGATCACCGAAAAACTTGGCAGTCCTGCACTGATCAGCGCGAGTTTGATTGTCTTTGGCGTTGTCTTAATTTGGGCTGATCGCCGAGCAGCTTCAAAGAATTATTCGCAATCAGTTGACTCATTGACAATGCGCGACGCACTGGTGATTGGTACTGCACAAGTTCTCGCGCTCAACCCGGGCACTTCGCGCAGTGGCATCACGATTACTGCAGCTCGACTTTCGGGATATTCGCGTGACTCTGCAGCGAGGCTCTCATTTTTAATGAGCGTGCCAATTATTTCTGGGGCAGTTGTTTTCAAACTTGCAAAACTTGTGCGCGATGGAATACCTGATGGTTTGCTCGTGCCAATGATCGTCGGAATCGTTGTCGCTGGAATCTCTGGTTGGCTTGCCATGTGGTCGATGATTCGTTTGGTGCAGACTAAAACTTTTGCACCGTATGTGGTTTATCGCTGCTTGATCGGCACTGGCGTGTTGATCGCAGTTGCTTCAAACTGGCGCAAATAAATTAACAAGCTAGGCAACTAAAGCTAGCCAACTAAATCTAGCCAACTAAAACTAGAGCGACGATGCCGAGAGCGGCTGCATCTGCAATTTTTGGTGCGTTTGTTAGTGGCACAGCGAGCACAACTGTTTCTGATCGACCTGGTTGCAATGCAACATCGATCACTAACACGCGATCTAGTGCAACTGTTGCGTTAATGATCACATCTACATAATCGCCAGCACGCAGCTCGGGTAGCGGCCCAACACTTTGCATTGCCACTGCTCGAAACCCAGCAGGTATTTCGTGGCGACTGTCTTG
>JAPKZT010000151.1 GCA_026393655.1 Actinomycetota bacterium
ATTAATTCGCCATAAGCCACGACAACCCCAAGTAAATCATTCGATGAACTAACTAACGCGACTGCATCACTAGTTGAGTGAGAAACTCTCAGCCCCATTTCTAGAGCCGCAACTTTGACAGGGCAGGCACTCGTTTGGTTTCCACGCCCTCGGCGCACGTCGGGACGCGTGACTACAAGTTCAACATTGCAGCCTGCATCTACAAGCGCTCGAAGCGGAGCAACTGCAATATCTGGTGTGCCGAAATAGATAACTCGTGACGCGCCGTTGGTCGGCAGTTCAGCGAGTGATGTCACGAAAGTTTTAGGTGAGTCGTTTCGGTTTGGCCAGGGTTCTCTTCGCGCCGGCGATACTCGGCTAACGCCAACTTTCGTTGCTCAGCTGTCATTCGCTCAAACATCAACACACCTTGAAGATGGTCGATCTCATGTTGAAACAATCGCGCAAGCAACTCATCGGCTTCAATTTCAACTGTATTGCCGTCGAGATTCAAACCTCTAACGAGTACAAGTTTCGGGCGCAACATTTCAACCGACAAACCCGGTATCGACAAACAACCTTCGTCATAAACCCATTCACCACTTGATTCAACGATTGTTGGGTTAAGAATGACTTCTGGTTTGTCGTCAACATCATAAACGAATAGTTGCTTCTGAACACCTATCTGAGGTGCCGCCAAACCCAGACCGGGCGCCTCGTACATCACAGTCAACATTTCATCGGCAAGTTTGACAAGTTTGCCATCAATATTTGTGATCTCGGCCGCGCATGTTTTCAATACAGGGTCACCGAAAGTTCTAATTTTATAATTCACGGGGATCAGGCTATATCCGCGGAGGGTCAACGTGAATTGATATTCGAGATTTTGCAGTTCGCTTAGCGCTCGACAATGCATCACTCAACATTTGCCAGTTTTCAGCGCGGACCATACCGTGCGTTGAATCTTTAATCATTGTCTGCACGAGCGCCGAATCACTCAGTGACTCTATGAATGTCTTGGTTCCGACTCCGCTGACCTCTGCCAAAGAACCAAACGGCGGAAACTTCAATAATTCTCGTCGTGTTTTCTCGCTTGCGTTATAGGCGTCTAAATTGCCCGTCGCCAGCCCGACCAATAACGGATTTTCGGGAGTGTGTGTTTGCAGCAATATTCGTGGGGTCTTTTTTGATCCGCCGACAAGTCGTGCTGCGTGCACCACAAGCGTGCCGACAAGTTCACTGGTGCGATAACGCGGCGCGAGCAGTTCGGCGTCTATGTCAAGAAACACGACTGTGTCTGCTGACTGAACGCGATGCAACACTGCCTCTGTCCCAACAAAGACATTCACCCGTTGGTTAACTTCTGTGGTTGCTGAAGTTACTTCGGCAACAGTGCGATTTGCTGCAGCCTGTAACTCTTCGCGCAACCGACTGACGCCTGGTTTTAGTAACGCGCAACTACTTGATCCGCAGGCCTGACACACAACGGGTCGCGTCGTGTTACAGCGCGGACACTCAAGGGTTTCTTCATCACGTTGATTAACAGCCGCATCACATTTCTCACACCGAAGAATTGTTCGACATTTTGCACACGCAATCAGTCGTGCTCGACCCTTGGTGTTATGAACACACACAACACGACGGCTCGAATCACGAAGTTCGCTAATAAGTTCAGACGAAATCAGCGAGGTACTCCAGCCTTCATCTTTGTTGCGATCCAAAATTTCAATATTTGGCCAAGATTTCTGCTGAGCAGACTCACGAATCTCAAACACGCGATTGTGAGCCCATTTTCTTGCTGCCTGCGATGGAAAAGGACTTATCAAGCAACATGTTGCTTCACTGCGACGACAACGCTCGATTGCGACATCACGCGCATGCCATGTCGGGCTGCGTTCTTCTTGCAACAAATCATCATGTTCATCAATCACAACAATCGTTGAAAACTTGGCGACTGGCGCCCAGACGACACTGCGAGTGCCAACCACTATGTCGACACCACCCATTGCACTCGCCCAGTCTTGCGGCCAAAGCGCAACTGAGAAACCGTTCACTTTGAGCGACGCTGCTAAAAGTTTTGCGCGATGTTGCGTTGGGATCACCACAATTACTGGGCCACTACTAGCCAAAGCGCTAACAGTTGATGTCGGGTTAGCCAAAGGTGATGTTGAAACTAATCCGCCGCTTTGCTTAAATATTTGGTCAGCAACGGGAGACGAATAATTGATACCGCGCGAAAGATATCTCGGTGCTGGAACCTTTGCGATCAATGTGCTTGGCGCAGAAGCCGACACAAAACTTCGAATTCTGCCACTCCACCGCGATGTTGCCCAATGAGCAAGTTCAATTATTTCAGTTGTCGTGCCAAGGCCCAACACTTTTATTACCGAGCGAATTTTGTTGACCGCCAAACCCGCGCTTGGTTCGCCAATTTCGATGACCCACCCAGCGACATTTCTTCCGTGTAACGGCACTCGTACACGCATGCCAACAAAGAGTGTTTTCGCCAGAGACTCTGGGATCAGATAATCAAATGTTTTATCGACGCCCGTAACATCGGGAACGACCCGCGCAACCCGAATTGAGGGTGTCGCGTTTTGAATCAGAGTTTGACTGCTGCCTTGAATTCTTTAAGGCGTGACAAAGACTCCCAAGTGAAATCAGGATGACTTCGACCGAAGTGACCGTAAGCCGCAGTCTTTTGATAAATCGGACGCTTCAAATCAAGGTCACGAACAATCGCTGCAGGACGGAGATCAAAAACCTCACGAACCGCCGACTCAATCAAAGCCTCGTCAACTTTATTTGTGCCGAAAGTTTCAACGAAGATGCTCACAGGATGCGCCATGCCAATTGCGTAAGCAACTTGAAGTTCGCAACGCTGAGCCGCACCAGATGCAACAACATGCTTGGCAACCCAACGTGCTGCATAAGCCGCGGATCGGTCAACTTTTGATGGATCTTTTCCGCTGAATGCACCGCCACCGTGACGACCCATGCCGCCGTAAGTGTCGACGATAATTTTGCGACCGGTCAAGCCTGTGTCTGCGTGTGGTCCACCTTTGACGAACTCACCAGTTGGGTTGACATAAACGGCATAATCATCTTTCGCAAACTGTGCCGGGATAACCGGACGAATTACTTGCTCGATCAAATCTGGGCGAATAACAGTGTCACGATTGATGCCATCGGCGTGTTGAGTTGAGATCAACACTGTTCGCAAGCGAACTGGCTTGCCGTCTTCGTAATCAAAAGTAACTTGTGTTTTGCCATCTGGACGCAAATATGGAATCGCACCAGACTTGCGAACATCTGTCAATTTCTCTGCCATTCGATGCGCCAGCCAAATTGGCAATGGCATTAAGTCATCTGTTTCTGTACATGCATAACCAAACATCATTCCTTGGTCACCTGCACCTTGACTATTCAAAACATCTTCGCCACTCTTGCCACCGCGAATCTCTTCGCTGATGTTTACACCTTGCGAAATGTTTGGGCTCTGTTCGTCAATGCTGACAATGACACCACATGTATTGCCGTCGAAACCATAAAGCGCATTGTCATAACCAATGCCATTAATAACTTGGCGAGCAAGTTTTGGAATATCAACATACGCACTTGTTGTGATTTCGCCGGCGATAACACACAAGCCAGTTGTCAATAGAGTTTCACAGGCAACACGACCTGCAGGATCTGCACCGAGAATTGCGTCAAGTACCGCATCTGAAATCTGGTCTGCCATCTTGTCCGGGTGACCCTCGGTCACGCTCTCAGATGTAAACGAATACTTTTTCATTTGATCTCCATCTCTGTTTTCAACAAGACGCTACTAAATATCGCGCCTAGACAATAGCTATTCGAGCCTATTTAGAGTCAGGCTCAGTTGCGGCTTCAAGCTCAGCGGCTAATTCTGCTTCTTGTGCTGCGACTGCGGCTTCATTTTCGGCAACGATGTCTTCAATTGTTCGTTGTACTAATTGAATTTTGCCTGCGGAAATCTCTTCAAAACTAATTGACAAAGGCTTTCGAGCGGTTGAACTAACCTGAGGCGGAACCATGTTGCCAAGTCCGTCACCGAGTTGATTGAAATAAGAATTAATCTCACGAGCGCGACGCGCTGCAAGTGTCACAAGTGAAAACTTTGAACCAGTGTGTCCCATCAACGACTCAATTGGTGGGTTCATCATCGTGTCATCTGTAGTCACTTATTTCCTCCTGGATCAGGCGTCGGGTACGCCTAGCGGCTAATAAGTATAGCCACAAATGGGGCTATGTTTGGCGCTGTTTTCGCTCAATATCAATAATCCGACTCATCTCATCAACTGTCGCCTCTAGATCATCGTTGATCAATACATAGTCGGCAATCGCCTTGCCAACTGGTTCTTCTTCTTCGGCTTTACGCAATCGCTTTTCAACTTTTTGGTCGGGATCACCTCGACCATGCAGACGAGATTTCTGCTCTTGTCGAGATGGTGGCAAAATAAATAGCAATAGCGCTTTATTATTTAATTGCTTGACCTGCTGGGCGCCGTCAACTTCAATTTCTAGCACGGTGTCTTTGCCTTCTGGAGCACTTGGCGTTGGCGTGCCATAGAGATTTCCTAAAAAATCAGTCCACTCTAAAAATCCGTTGTCAGCGATATGTTTTTCAAACTGCTCACGAGTTACAAACTTGTACGCATCAGGCGCTTCGCCGCTTCGCTGTTCACGAGTTGTCCATGAGCGACTCAACCATAAATTTGCATCTCGTTTGACGAGAGCATCAACGATCGTGCTCTTGCCAACGCCACCAGGGCCAGACACGACAATCACAAGTCCGCGCGGCTTGAACGACATCAGATAAACGCCTTCGATTTCTCGAGTAGTGCTTGACGCTCGTTAGGGGTGAGACTTTCGATTCTGCGCTTTTCGGTGATTGCTAGTTCAGCCATCAACCGTCGCGCTTTAACTTTGCCAATATTCTGAATTGATTCGAGAGCTTTAACCACATAAAGGCGCTTTGTTGCGGCGTGATCGGCATTTTTTACCAACACATCACTCAACTTCAGAGTGCCATCTGCGATCTCGAGAAGAATTTGAGACATCTCACCACGCAACAAATGGGCATTAGCGATCGCTGACTTGCGATCTACTTCAACACTCTCAGACAAATATGAGGTTGCCATTGATTTATTCTACTTGCGAAATTTAACCGTTCAATTACTTTGCTAGTCCATTTCGGTGAGCGGCTGAAGTGACTTGCGACCAATCAGTTATCTGATGCGAGACCGCCCAATCGACGAGCTGATTTTGAATTAAAAGTGCCGCTCGAGGGTTAGCAAAACTCGCGGTGCCAACCTGAACTGCATTGGCACCAGCCAACATCAACTCGGCTGCGTCGCGACCAGATACGACACCGCCAACCCCGATGATGCCAATTTCTGGCAGCGCTTGTCTTACATCAAAAACGCAACGCACAGCAATCGGGTGTAACGCCGACCCAGATAAGCCCCCGCGAATATTGCCAAGACTCGGCAAACCAGTATCTGTATTAATTGCCATACCCATTGCTGTGTTAACAAGCGTCACCGCTTGAGCCCCTGCTTGATGAACTGCTCGGGCGATATTCACTAGTTCGTGCGTATTCGGGCTCAACTTTGCCCAAACAGGCAGACCCGATACAACACATCCCTCGATGATTTGAGCACTGAGTCGGGCATCGTGAGCAAACACAACGTGATCTCCCCCCAAGTTTGGACACGAAAGATTCACCTCGATTGCTGCGATTCGATTTTTGATTTGGCCGAGCATCTTTGCCGCGAGTAGATAATCATCAACGCTGTGCCCCCAAATGCTGACGATGATGGTTGCACCAGACTTTTCTAATGCGACAAGATCTTCAGCGATGAAATGTTTGATGCCGTCCCCTTGTAGGCCGACAGCATTAAGCATTCCATTTTTAGTTGGCGCTAATCTCGGCGCAGGATTACCTGCCCATGCAAATGGCGCTATTGATTTTGCAACAACACCACCAATTTCGCTGAGCGAAAAATATGCGTCGAGTTCAGCACCATAACCTGCGGTTCCTGATGCAGTAAGAATCGGATGTGCGAGTTTGACATCACCAACTTGCACTGAACAATTGTCTATTGAACCGACATTCATCTAGCGTGAAACTCTTGCAACGACATCACGGTGAACGGTCGATTACGTTGCTCGATCATTCCTTGAACTGCGGCAGTGGCAGCGCTCAATGTCGTGACAACAGAAACTCGACACGTGTTGGCAGCCTTGCGAATAGCCTCGCCATCATTTCGTGTGCCATATCCACGCGGTGTGTTGATCACTAGTGCGATCTCACCAGATTCAATAAGTTTTACTGCATCGTCGCCAGTGTTACTGCCCGACTTTCTTTCTGAGAATTTGCCGACAACCCGCGAAACTTCGCAGCCATGACTCTTTAAAAAGTCAGCCGTGCCGACCGTGGCAACTATCTTGAGCCCGAGAGATGTCAAACCTTTGACGACGTCAACACCGCCAAGTTTGTCTCGGTCGTTTAGCGAAACAAAGACAAGACCGAATTCAGGCAATGTTGTGCCAGCGGCGAACTGTGACTTGGCGAATGCGCGCGCAAAAGAATCGTCGATTCCCATTACTTCACCTGTTGAACGCATCTCTGGCCCAAGAGCAGTATCGACATCTGCAAAACGATTGAATGGCAACACCGCTTCTTTCACTGAAACATGTGAACCAGACAGAGGCTTTTTCAACAAACCTTCACTACGAAGTTGCTCAAGTGTTGCACCCAGCATGACACGACTCGCAACTTTGGCTAGAGGCACGCCCGTTGCTTTCGCCACGAAAGGCACGGTACGACTTGCACGCGGATTGGCTTCAATTACGTAGACAGTCTTATCAGCAATTGCAAACTGAACATTGATCAGACCGACTACCTTCAACGCCTCAGATATTTTCTTGACCGTGTTTTCGATTTCTGAAATCGTCGCACTTGACAAAGTAACGGGCGGAATCGTGCATGCCGAGTCGCCAGAGTGCACGCCCGCCTGCTCAACATGCTCCATCACGCCACCGATCAAAACTTCGCCTGTTGAATCGCGAATCGCATCAACATCAACTTCGGTTGCATCTTCTAAAAATCTGTCAACAAGCACTGGTCTTTGCGCAGATAGTCCACCTTCGCGACCCAACGAACCAGCCTGACTCATTTCTTGCATCGCGTTGCGCAGGTGCATCTCGTCATGAACAATTTGCATCGCTCGCCCACCTAATACATAACTTGGACGAACGAGAACTGGGTAACCAATTTTGTTGGCGATCTCTACAGCTTGTTCAACATCACGAGCCGTACCGCCTGGTGGCTGCAAAATATTTAACGACTCGCAAAGCGCACTCCATTTTTCACGATCTTCTGCAATATCAATTGACTCGCTTGTTGTGCCTGCAATCAATTCTTTGGGCAACTGAGTGGCAAGTTTGAGTGGAGTCTGACCACCTAATCCGACGATGATTCGTGGATTTGAACCAGATATCAGTTGTTCGGCTTCAATCACATTCATCACATCTTCATAAGTAAGAGGCTCAAAATATAGTTTGTCTGAAGTGTCGTAATCAGTTGAGACTGTCTCTGGATTGCAGTTCAGCATGATCGTTTGAAAACCGGCATCGCGTAACGCAAAACTTGCATGCACACAGCAATAATCAAACTCAATACCTTGGCCGATTCTGTTTGGACCACTTCCTAAAATAATTACAGATTGCTTTGCACTTGAGTGCAGTTCTGATTCATCTTCGTATGTCGAATAGTGATACGGGGTCTGCGCCGCGAACTCTGCACTGCATGTGTCAACTGCTTTATAGGTCGGCCTGACACCGCGCTTTAATCGGGTCGCTCGCACGTCGTGTTCAGTTCGTTTATACAAATAACTAATCTGCGCATCTGAAAAACCGAGGCGCTTAGCCCGCTTCCAATCTGAAACTGACAATTCTTCGAGACTTTGTGATTCGAGATATTCGCGTTCTTCAATAATCGACTGCATTTGATCCAAGAACCACGGATCAAATTTGCAAACCTTTGCGACCTTTTCAATTGATATTTTCCGTCGCAAACATTCGCCGATTTCAAAGATCCTGTCCGGAGTCGGTATCGCGATCTTGTCAAGCAACTGGGCATCAGTTAAGTTGTTAAAGATCTCTTCGCCGGGGTCGCAATTAAGTCCAAGTCGACCGATCTCGAGTGATCGCAAGGCCTTTTGCAAACTCTCAGGGAAAGTTCTACCAATTGCCATTGCTTCACCAACACTCTGCATCTGAGTACCGAGTACTCCTGATGTGCCGGGAAACTTCTCAAACGCCCAACGCGGGATCTTGGTAACTACATAATCAATCGTCGGCTCAAAACTAGCCGGCGTCATTTTTGTGATGTCATTTGAGATTTCATCAAGCGTGTAACCCACGGCGAGTTTTGCCGCGATCTTTGCAATTGGGAACCCAGTGGCTTTAGACGCAAGTGCTGAACTTCTTGAAACTCTCGGGTTCATCTCGATAACAACTTGATCGCCATCAATTGGGTTCACTGCAAATTGAACATTTGAACCACCGGTTTCAACACCGACACGGCGGATACAAGCAAATGCAGCGTCACGCATTTTTTGATATTCAACGTCTGACAACGTCATCGCTGGAGCGACTGTCATAGAGTCGCCCGTGTGCACACCCATCGCATCGATATTTTCAATCGAACAAATTACGACACAGTTATCGTTTTTGTCGCGCATTACTTCAAGTTTATATTCTTTCCAGCCGACGATTGATGTCTCGATCAATATTTCAGAAATCGGACTCGCCGCCAGACCATTTGCGACAACGGCATGAAATTCTTCCAAGGTGTTGGCAATACCGGTTCCTCGTCCACCCAAAATGTACGCAGGGCGAATAATCACCGGCAATTTAATTTCTTTAAGAATCTCGTCTGCTTGTTCGGCTGTGTGCGCGATACCGCTTCGGGGCACACTCAGACCAATCTCAATCATCGCCTCTTTGAATTTGCCTCGATCTTCGGCCGTGTTAATAGCCAGGGCATTCGCACCGATCAACTCGGGCGTACCAGGCACACCAACCTTGCCGCGTTCGAACAAAGTCATCGCAAGATTCAGTGCAGTTTGCCCACCAAGAGTCGGCAACACGGCATCTGGCTTTTCTCGCTCGATAATTTGCTCAATAAACTCTGGCGTAAGTGGTTCGATATAAGTGCGATCAGCAAAATCTGGATCGGTCATAATTGTCGCTGGGTTTGAGTTTGCGAGAATCACTCGGTAACCCTCTTGTCGCAACACACGACACGCTTGCGTGCCTGAATAATCAAACTCACATGCCTGACCAATAACAATTGGCCCCGAGCCGAGAACAAGAATCGACTTGATGTCTTCGCGCCGTGGCATTATTTACGATCCATCATTTCGACGAATTGCGAAAATAGATAACGACTATCGTGCGGGCCAGGACCAGCCTCTGGGTGATACTGCACGCTAAATGCGTTGGCACCACGAACACGTAAACCTTCATTGGTGTTGTCATTTAAATTGATATGAGTGACATCGGCTTTTGTAGCCAGCGAATCTGCGTCGACACAAAAATTGTGGTTCTGACTCGTGATCTCAACTGATTTAGTAGCGATGTTTCTTACTGGATGATTTGCCCCGTGATGACCGAAAGGCAACTTGTATGTTTTGCCGCCTAGTGCGAGTGCCAGTAATTGATGGCCCAGACAAATACCAAACAGTGGAACACCAGTACCAAGTAATTCTCGAATCGTCGCCGGAGCGCCATGTACCATCTCAGGATCACCAGGGCCATTTGACAAAAAGATTCCGTTTGGCGATAATGCCATCACCTGTTCGGCAGTTGTGGTTGCTGGCACAACGTGCACAGTTGCGAACTCGGCCAAACAATTCAACATTGTTGTCTTAATACCAAAGTCATAAGCCACGACTGTGAATTTGCCACTGCCGTGAATGTAACTTTTAGTCGTCGTGACCTGAGCGACTAAGTTTTTTCCCGCGGTGCCTTTTTCGCTTTTCGCAACCTTAAGTAAATCTTCTTGACTAGCCGTACCGAACGCGCCGGGCATTGAACCAGAATCTCGCAATAACCGAGTTAGTCGCCGTGTATCAATACCTGCAATACCCGCAAGATCATTTTTCTTTAGAAAAGAATCTAACGAGTCATCACTTCGCCAGTTGCTGCGGCGACGCGCAAGTTCGCGAACTATCACACCACGTGCGAAAACTTTTGATGCTTCATTATCAAGATTCGTTGTGCCGTAGTTGCCGATATGTGGCGTCGTGAATGTAATTATCTGTCCTGCATATGACAGGTCAGTAATAATTTCTTGATAACCCGAAAGTCCTGTATGAAAAACAACTTCGCCCTTCGAGATCACGGGCTCAGAGATCTCAGACGAGCCCGCACCGATTGCTTCACCTTCAAAGACCGATCCGTCATTCAAAACGAGAAGAGCGGGTTTAATGTTCGTCTTTGAAATTTGCGTCATTTCTGTGCTTGCCCGTCAATCACTGTTGGTGTGCCCTTAAAAATAGTGTGGCGAACTTTGCCACGAAGTGTCCGACCAACATAGGGCGAATTTATGCTTTTGCTCGCCAGTCTTTGCAAGTCAACACTCCATGATAATTCTGGGTCGAAAATGCAGATATTTGCTGGCTCAGATACCGCTATCGGCCGTCCGTGCGCATCGTCAACTTTCGCGATTCGCGCTGGGTTCCAACTCAATAACGCCACTGCATCTTTTATCTCTAGATCGCTAAACGCCAATACGACACCAAGCGCGGTTTCAAGACCGAGCATTCCGGGTGGCGCCATGTCGAGCGACATTTCTTTGTCGCGACGCGGATGAGGCGCGTGGTCAGTGGCAATTGCATCAATCGTGCCGTCTAGTAAACCAATTTTTAGCGCACGAATATCTTCACTTGAGCGAAGCGGTGGATTCACTTTATATACAGAGTCATAAGACGCCAAAAGTTCTTGAGTTAGAGACAAATGATGCGGGGTTACTTCGGCAGTAATCGGTAAACCATCTCGCTTTGCGGCGCGAACAAGTTCAACACTGCGAGCAGTAGACAAGTGCAAAAAATGCATCGTCGCCCCGGTGATTCTTACAAGTTCAATATCTCGAAACACCATCAACTCTTCGGCGATTGCCGGCCATCCTGGTAGACCAAGATCAGTGCAACACTGACATTCACTCATCACCGCACCTTTAGTAAGTTCGGCAACTTCACAATGTTGTGCGAGCGTCACGCCTAGTCCTCTGGCATATTCGAGAGCACGGCGCATCAGCGAAGCATCTTGTACTCCAAAACCATCATCAGTAAAAAAATTCACACCCGCGTGTGCAAGTTCTGCCATTGGCGCCAGCGTTTCTCCTTGTCGACCGAGCGTGATGCATCCACTCGGGATTACATCAACGAGACCCGCGCGCTTTCCTTGTTCGCGCACAAAGTCAATTACTGCAACTGAATCTTGCGGAGGATCAGTATTCGGCATTGCCACCAGTGCCGTGTACCCGCCGAGCGCTCCTGCGCGGCTTCCCGTTTCAATTGTCTCTGCTTCTTCTTTGCCGGGCTCTCGTAAATGTGCATGCAAATCTACAAAACCACTCGTGACGATGCAGCCACTGGCATCAATTTCGATATCACCTTTTAGGTTTGCGCCGACTTCAACAACTATTTCGTTTTCGATTCTTACATCGGCACGCAGTTCACCGCTCTGGTTAAGAATTGTGCCACCCTTGATTACGACCGACTTGCTCATGCCTGACCGCCAAGATTTGCGCCACTACCCAATAAATCAAATAGCACAGCCATTCGCACAGAAACGCCATTGGCTACTTGTCGATGAATTAAAGAATTTTTCACATCTGAAGGATCAATCTGCATTTCAACGCCGCGATTCATTGGCCCCGGATGCATCACTATCGCAGAATCTCTAAGTTTTGCAACACGCTTTTGAGTGAGACCATATTGTTCTGAATATTCGCGCAAAGTTGGCACATGCCCTTGCGACATTCTTTCACTTTGTAGACGCAACATATACAACACGTCACTAGTTGGTATGACGTCATCAAGATGATGATTTACTTCAACTGGCCAATGCGAAACATCTGGTGGCAGCAAAGTTGGCGGTGCGACGAGAGTGACCTTGGCACCCAACATTGAGAATGCCTGAATGTTGCTACGCGCAACACGCGAATGTTTAATATCTCCGACGATCGTTATTTGCATGCCATCAAATCTTGCGGTGTGCGTGGCTTCTCGAATTGTGTAGCAGTCGACTAACGCCTGGGTTGGATGTTGATGTGCCCCGTCGCCAGCATTAATGATCGACGCTTTCGTCCATTGCGCAATTTGCCATGGGATACCAACAGATTTGTGACGCACGACGAATGCATCAACACCCATATCAGTAATCGTGGCAACGGTGTCGCGCAGCGATTCGCCTTTGTTGACACTTGAAGTTGAAACATTAAAAGTCAGAGTGTCAGCCGAGAGTCGTTTCGCAGCGGTCTCGAAACTCAGACGAGTTCGAGTTGAGTCTTCAAAAAATAAACTTGCAACAGTCCGACCACGCAACGCCGGAACTTTTGGAACTGGCCGCTGGTTAATTTCTGCCATGTGATCTGTCAACTGCAATAGTTCCAACAAACCACTAGCGCCAAGTTCGTCGATGCTTCGCAGAT
This sequence comes from Actinomycetota bacterium, assembly GCA_026393655.1. Classification (GTDB taxonomy): domain Bacteria; phylum Actinomycetota; class Acidimicrobiia; order Acidimicrobiales; family Ilumatobacteraceae; genus BACL27. The sequence continues at coordinate 12,731 of JAPKZT010000151.1, forward strand.
GCTTCACTTGCTACTCGCATTCATTGCTGTTATCCGCACGCCGTCACTAGTTGCCGAAACATCATCATCTTTTTGTGTCGGCAGATTCTTGCCAACAAAATCAGGGCGGATCGGAAGTTCGCGGTGACCGCGATCAATTAGAACCGCAAGTTGTACTGCACGCGGGCGACCATAATTATTCAATCCCTCCATTGCAGCGCGAACTGTTCGACCGGTAAACAACACATCGTCTACGAGCACGACCGTTGCACCGGTCAAGTCAAACGGAATATCGGTAATCGCGCCAAGCGAGACGGGCCGTATACCGATGTCATCGCGATGCAGACTGACATCCAGCGCCCCAACTGGTACGGTCACCGAACTTTCAATTTCGTTTATCTGCTTGGTTATTGCTTCGGCAATCCAAGTACCACCGCGTTGCAAGCCAACGATCGCCAGGCCATCAATGCCATGGTTGCGCTCGATAATTTCGTGTGCGATGCGAACAATTGCGCGACGCACATCTGTCGCACTCATCACCTCATGCGGCGTGTCTAGCCTCGCGTTGATACTCAAAAATGTCCTTCCGTTCGAGCCTCACAGGACTCAATTTACGGCCGATAAATAACTTTCTTAAACTGCAATAAATATAGCACGTGCGCTAACCCGATATTTTGCGTTGATACACAATCCACCACTCATTGGCATATGAAATTGCAAACTGCGCCGAAACCTCTCGCCAAGTTTGTTGCATACTTTCATCCATAGCTACAGGCAAGACCACAAACTCAATGTCATTGGTAAACGGCAGAACATCCCCTGTTGCAAACGCATCCATTCCGTATAAGGCTCGCTTAAACGGAACTGGGAAAACATATATTCGTTTGCGTCGTGCTAATTGCGCGGTCAGTGGATGATACGCACTGACCACGGCGTCGTCTGGAATTTTACTTAGTGCCACGCGCGCCGCGATAACCGCAGGATTACTCGACCCGTTGTACGAAACTTGAGTTCGCGCACCAGGCAGAGGCGCCCAGAGATAAGCGCAACTAAGCGTACTTAACGCGCAAATAAACACGACTATGCGCCGCAAATTCTTTCTTAGTCGACCAAGCGCGAACGCTGTGCCGATCACCAAAACCGGTACCACCACAAACGAGTAGTGATATTCAATGTGATACTGATACCAGAAATTACTGAAAATATTCGTGAAAATAACCAACACGGCGATTGCCGCAACCTCGGGAAACACAACGAACCCGAGCGCAACTGGTGCGACGAGTTGCAAAACATAATGCGGCCGAGAATCGCTGACAAGGTATCTCAGCATCGACATGGGGTCAGTGAACAAAGTCCTGATCGAGCCCGCTAAACCACCAAATGGAATTCGCCATCCGTTTCTAAACGGCACGCCGTTGATTCCACGCTGAATACCAAAAACCGCTACAGCCGAATACCAAAATGACGCAAATACTGTAAAAAGCCCCGTCTTTAGTTCCTTACGCCAAGCAACCCATATGCCTAGTGGTATCAAAATCAGAGAGACATCTTCTTTAACGCTCATCGCTAGCAACACAGTGATCATGTACATTCGCCATTTAGATTCGAATGCTGCGTAAAGTGCCGTAGCAATAAATACTCCTAAGAATGCATCTGGATGAAAATTTTCTAGAGCAATCCACACGGTGGCAGGATGCAGAAGATAGGTCGCAACAAAAACGGTAGCCATCGCTTCACTTTCCAAGCGTTTGCGTGCATACAAAAACACAGGCACTGCCCCTGCGACGATTGCAAGAGCTTGAACAACAAACAATGTGGATGTACTAGGAATAATCCAGTAGATCGGCACCAGAAATAGCAGAATAAAACTCGTATGGTCACCGAATAAATTACGACCCATCAGTGTTACAAATGGATTGTGAAACCGAGATAACAGCCATATCCCTGGGTCATAAAGACCGAAGTCGTAGGCAGATGTTGCCAGGCTTCGATGCATTTCAACACTCAATGCCGCAAAATAAAAACCAACGACAACGATCATTGATGCCGTTACAACCTCCCATACGGAGGCCGCCTTAATTCGATCACCCAAATTATCTAGAAATCGTTTCGTGTTAAACGCCCTTTGAACGAACCTGCTTTGCAATTGCCGATAATACACCGTTTACATATCGGCCAGATTCTTCTGTCGAAAAGCGTTTTGCAAGTTCTACAGCTTCGTTAATAATTACTGCTAAAGGAACCTCGGGTCGATCGATCAGTTCGTAGATCGCCAGTCGCAGAACATTGCGATCAATCGCTGGCATGCGATGAATTGTCCAAGTGTGCGAATACTCAGTGATCATCTCGTCTAATTGACTTTGACGTGACGCCACTCCAGATGTGAGAGAAGAGACCAAATCATCAACGGCTAATACTTGCGCTGCAACAATTTCAGATACAGGCAGGCTTCGCGACTCTGCCTCGTATAAAAAATGTACGGCTCGCTCACGCGCCGAACTGCGAACATCCTCGCCCGGTTTTGAGTTACGGGTCGACGCCATCAAACTCTCGTTATATATTCGCCTGATCGTGTGTCAACTTTGACTCGGTCGCCAATATTTACAAATAATGGAACCTGAATGACTTTGCCAGTCTGCAAAGTGGCCGACTTGCGACCGCCAGAAACTCTGTCGCCTTGCAGACCAGGTTCTGTATTTGCAATTTCAAGTTCGACAGTCACGGCAATTTCAACACTGACTATTTCGCCGTCGTGTGTGGCAATAAGTGCAATGCCGTTTTCTATCAAATAGTCGGCGACATCACCTAAAGCAGTCGGGCTGACATTCATTTGGTCAAAAGTCGCGGTATCCATGAATACGAAGTCGTCACCGTCTTTGTACAAAAACTGCATGTCATTTTTATCGAGTATCGCTTGCTCAACTCGAATGCCAGCGTTGAATGTTTTTTCTAGAACGTTTCCAGATCGCAAGTTGCGAAGTTTGGTACGCACGAATGCTCCACCTTTGCCAGGCTTGACGTGTTGAAAATCGATCACCGTGAAAAGATTGTTGTCAATCTGAAGAGTGATGCCGTTCTTTAGGTCGTTAGTTGAAATTGCAGGCACTTGCGATCCTTTTTCGTGTGGGTAAGTATTCGACAGCCGCTTTGCGTGACGACCACAAGGTCTTCAATTCGCACACCACCGAGCCCTTCACGATAGACGCCAGGTTCAACAGTTACTACCTCACCCACTTCGAGTGGTTCGGCAAATCCATTTCTCACCCAAGGCATTTCATGAATTTGCAGGCCGACACCGTGCCCAGTGCTGTGACTAAATTCTGAACCAAACCCTGCGTCGGCAATGAAATCTCGACACTGGCGATCAACGTCTTGCGCCAATACCCCAGCGCGAACATGGCTTAGACCAAGTAGTTGGGATGCGCTGACGACTTCGTGCATCTCACTCAGCACTGGGTCAACTTCTCCGATCAGATATGTTCGTGTCATATCCGAGTGATAACCATCAACCAACCCACCAACGTCAATGACCACACTGTCGCCTTCAATAATTTTTCGACCAACTGGACGATGATGTGGGCGTGCAGCATTTGGGCCGCTGGCGACAATCGTGTCATAACTCGTGAATTCAGCCCCATGTTTTCGCATTCGATAATCGAGTTCATCGCGAATATCTCGCTCTGTTAGACCTAACACGAGCATTGGCTCGACTTCGCTAAGCGCTGCATCAGTTGCACTTGCCGCCAACTCCATTCTTTGAATCTCAGGTTCAGATTTACGCCTTCGCAAATGCGGCACCACAGCAGAAACTTTGACAAGATCTGAATCTATTTGTGCAGACATAGTCTCGTGAGCCGTCACCGTCATCTCTGCTGGATCAAAACCAATTGTTTTAAGATTTTTCGTCGTGTGCAAGACACCTTCGCGCAATTCTGCGGCGCTTCGACCCTCAATCACAGAACATTGCGCTCCCGAATTCTTGATTTGCTCACGAGATTGATCGCCGTAACGACCGTCAACGATCAGCACCATGTCATCGGCGCGTACAAACAATGTGCCTGCCGAACCCGTGAAGCCAGTGAGCCAACGAATGTTGTTTAGGTCTGTGACTAACAGTGACGTTACGCTGCTATTTGTTGTCAGCTCAAGTCGTTCGCGAACGAGAGCATCACGACCCGCAACACTCAGCGGCAACATTTTGCTCGTCAACACTGCGCTCACTTTTTGTCAGCGAGCAAAGTCGCAACCGCATTGATCGCCAGTGTGTAACCGTGTGCACCGAACCCTGCGATTGAACCAGACGCAACTGGTGCGATCACACTTTCGTGACGCCACGACTCACGGGTTGCTGGATTTGAAAGATGCACTTCAATAATTGGTCCAGAGAATGTTGCAAGCGCGTCGCTCAGACTCCACGCGAAGTGCGTTAAAGCCCCAGGGTTAATAACGATCGCGGCGCAACGAGACCGTGCTTTATGAATCGCAGTTACTAAGTCTCCCGAACTCTGCGCCTGAAACGTCTCAACTTCGAAACCCATTTTGGTCGCAGTCTGTTTGGCACGATTCATATGATCGTCAAGAGTTGCGGTGCCATAAATTTCTGGCTGGCGCTGTCCAAGCAAATTTAGATTTGGGCCGCTGAGAATTAAAACAATCGGCAGAGATGATTTAGCCATGATGATTAGGGTAGTTCCATCGCATCAAAGGCCTGGTGTAGATATTTTTCTGCTATATCACTAACGATTTCGACACTATTTGCGCCGTCAAGGACGAAAGTCAAGCCGTTGATTGCCTTCTTGTCATGGCGCATTAAATCAATTAAAACTGTTCGATCAACTGTGCGGGGTATTACGACCCCGAGACCATACGAGTCTCGAATAACTTTGTAGTGGTGAGCTAGTCGCGCATCATCAATACGCCCCAAACTATGTGCGATGTGTGCTGCGAAAATCATGCCGATTGCCACTGCCTCGCCATGCGCTAATTCGAAATCACTTGACCGCTCTAAGGCGTGCGCAAGAGTATGACCATAATTGAGAACTGCTCGCCCACCAGTTTCGCGTTCGTCGGCGGCCACGATGTCGGCTTTAATCTCGACACATCGCGCAATTCGTGCGGATAATTCAAGTGCAAGAAGATCGTCACCAGTCAAGAAATGATATTTTGCTACTTCGCCTAGTCCGCATCGTGTTTCGCGATCCGGCAGTGTCTTTAGTGCATCAATATCGCAAAGCACTGCGCTGGGTTGCCAAAATGCTCCGACTAAATTTTTTCCTTGTGCGATGTTTACACCGGTCTTTCCGCCAATCGCTGCATCCACCATGCCGACCAAAGTTGTAGGCATCTGAACGACTGCAGTGCCACGATGCCAACTTGCAGCCGCAAAGCCAGCAACATCGGTGACCATTCCTCCACCTAGACCGATCACGACATCTGAGCGTGTTAAACCGAACTTGGCAAATTGTTCTGAAATAACTTCAATCGTCTGCAATGATTTGAACTGTTCACCGTTACCAATTAGCACCGTCGTATGTGGCAACGAAAGTTTTATTGAAAAAGGAATATTCTCTTGGGTTACGATCACTGCGCGTTTTGCTGTTTTGGGAAGAAAGTTTTCAATATCTTTCGAAACACCGCTACCGACAACTACCGAGTAAGACCGATCAGCAAGAGCAACCGTGATTTTATGACTTGTCATCGACTCGAACTGTTTTCTAACGAGCACAAACTTATGATTTGGTCGACTACATCAACAATTGAAAGCGACTGCGTCACGAGATGATGCGTTGCTAGTTGCTGATACAACGGCTCGCGATCAAGGCGCATCTTATTTAGCGACCCGACGGGATCACCATCCAAGAGCGGTCGATGCTTGCCCCGACCAGTCCGTGAAATCAAGGTTGGTGTCGGAGCATCCAACCAGACGATGCACTGAGCATTTTTGCGCAATAAATCACGATTTAATTGAGAAATAATCGCGCCCCCTGCCACTGCTAAAACGATTGCTGAATTGGCGGCACACAGTTCAACTAATGCCTCTGATTCAAGATTACGAAAAACTTCTTCACCTTGAATTTCGAAAATCTCGCGTACCGATGTCTTGGCTGTTTTCTCAACTGCCTCATCGCTGTCTCTGAAAACTAAATTCAGACGCTCGGCCAATGCACGACCGACTGTAGTTTTGCCCGAGCCCATCAATCCGATAAGCACGATCATCTTTGAAGCATCGCCAGAGACCACGGCGTCAGCAAACTTCAGCGCAGTCTCTGCGCAAAGTTTTGCACATTCTGCTTAAACTCAGCAACGCTGTCACCACCGAATTTTCTTTGCGCTTCTTGCGCCAATACCAGTGCGACCATCGTTTCGGCAACAACACCCATTGCCGGCACAGCCGTAACATCTGTGCGTTCTTTGAAACTTACCGTTTCTTGTTTGGTCACCATGTCTACAGTTTTCAAAGTCGGGCGATTCAAAGTCGAGAGCGGCTTCATTGCAGCGCGAACGACGAGCATCTCTCCCGTGGTCATTCCACCTTCTGTTCCACCCGCGAGTGAAGTTTCGCGTTTATATGAATTAACTTTTGAATCCCATGTGATCGCGTCATGCGCGAGACTTCCGCGCCGCGCCGCTGTTTCAAAAGCATCGCCAATCTCAACGCCTTTGACAGCCTGAATACTCATGATTGCTTGCGCTAGTAGTCCGTCGATCTTTCGATCCCAATGCACATAACTTCCTAAACCAACCGGTAAACCATAAGCCAAGACTTCCACTATGCCGCCAAGACTGTCACCATCTTTTGCGGCTGCTTCAATTTCAGCGATCATTTTTGCTTCAGCAGTTGAATCAAAACAACGCACCGACGACTCATCGATTTTCGGTAAGTCTTCAGGCTGTGGCCGCGCCGCGTTTTCGTTACGAGCGCTACCAAGTTGCAAGACGTGCGACATAACAGAAACGCCGACTTGTGCAAGAAAAACTTTGGCCAGTGCGCCTGCTGCGACTCTGGCTGCCGTTTCTCGCGCACTTGCTCGTTCAAGCACATCGCGAGCATCGTCAAATCCATATTTCTGCATGCCAGTTAGATCAGCGTGACCAGGTCGAGGCTGAGTCAGAGGCTTTTTTGTTTTTCCTGGCGCAGGTGACATTTCTTCATGCCACACATCACTGCGAAACCACTCACTATTTTTGATTTCTATCGCGACTGGCGATCCAAGTGTTCGCCCGTGACGGATACCGCTGAGCAAAACTATTTCGTCTTCTTCAAATTTTTGACGCGGTCCCCGACCGTATCCAAGACGTCTGCGAGCCAACTCATCGCTAATGTCTTTTGCTGTTACAACCATGCCAGCGGGCAGGCCTTCAACGATGACTACAAGAGCCTGACCATGGCTTTCGCCCGCGGTTAGATAACGAAGCATAAATAACAGGCTACCTCTAGCGCCTCACGAGAACCAGATATTAAAAAGACCCATCCAAAAAAACACGAAATTTCAGGTGCGTGCCAAATGTGCCAACGCACACTCGCGCATCAGGGCCGTGTCTCCCATTTGACCGATCCAATGTTGCTGTTGAAGTGCTGCCTGATGCACCAACATTGATAATCCATCTACGACAGTTGCTCCAGCTTTTTGTGATGCACGTAGCAAACCGGTGATTAACGGTTTGTACACAGCATCAAGCACCACATGGGAAGACTTGATCAGCGAAACATCAATCGGCGAAACTTGCGAACCTTGCTCAACTCCGAACCCAACGGGGGTTGTGTTAATAATAATTCGAGCATCAGAAATTGTATTTGCAATCTCGCCAGAAGAAACGACTCTCGCCGAGCCAGCGACTCGGTTCACTAAATCTTGCGCGCGTTGCGGTGTGCGATTAATTACTCCGACGTCGCTCGCGCCACGTTGCACCATCGCGTGTGCAACTGCACTGGCTGTACCACCAGCACCAAGCACGACTACACGCTCACCTTTGATCGAACTATTCATCGCCTGCTCAAGAGCGTTGCAACAACCTTCGCCATCAGTATTTGTTGCCCACAGTGAATTGTCTGATCTGAGCACAACAGTGTTCGCAGAATTCGTGACTCGAACTACTTGGTCGACTTCACCACATTGACTGACAATTTCGGCTACCGCGTTTTTGTGTGGCATCGTTACCGAGAGACCACCGATACCAAGTGCAGTCATTGAAGTAAGAGCATCTTCAACTCGTGCAGGCTGAACATTGAATGCGACATATAGCCAATCAACATTGAGTGACTCAAACACTGCATTATGTATCACCGGAGACAAACTTTGGGCGACTGGCGATCCGATCACTGCAGCAAGACGTGTCGCACTGGTTATCTGTCTAGTTGTATTCAAAATGACTCTCGCTATTTTTGTTTCACGGCAAAAACCCACCGGCTCGCGAATTTTCTACATTGATTGCATGGTCTTGTTCGGTAGCAGCAAAAGTGTGTCCTCCGTTGGCATCACTCAAGACGTAATACAAGTAAGCACAGTTTTGAGACTTCTTCATTCCGGCACACATTTTGTCACTCAACTCTGGATTCGGAGCAGGATTTAATGCCGCCCTTATTGCAGCACGACCTGGGCTAGCAATTGGCGTCGGAGGTAAGCCCTTATACAGGTACGAGTTATAAGGCGAATCAATCGCCTTCAATTCGGTAAACGAAGCATTTTCAGGCGAGTTGTAATAAAGAGTCGCGTCAATTTGTAGCGGCATTCCGCGTTCAAGCCGGTTATAAATTACTCGCGAAATTTTGCCGCGGTCAATTTCAAGTTTCGCCTCTCGTTCAATGATTGAAGCGATAATCAGAACTTGGTATGGCGACTTACCGACTTTGGCTTGTGAGTCTGCAAGGCCTTCTTGATTACCGACTCGCTCCATCAATCTCAACATTCTGTCAACCACACTTGCCGCAGATTCATCGCCTGATATTTGATATGTATCTGGAAACAAAAGTCCTTCAAATCGATACGGCGCAAGATCAAGTGAAGCCAAATCTTTCGGAAAATATTCAGATGTTAATAACTCGTTCGTCATTGCTTCATAAAAACTTTGCGATGATTCGTTGAGCGATTTGTTTAATCGCAAAACCTTCAGGAAATGTAACTTTTGTAAAAGTAATCGAAGGACTCTTACTTAACTTCTTCATAATGTTGCCGATGTGCTCATGTTTAATGAGCGCAAAATAACCAGGTTGAAGATCTATCCCACCTTTGCGATCTGCATACCAACGAAACACACTCGCGTTAACAATGAAACCTTCCTGCTCAAGACGCTTGCTTACAGAGATTAATGAATCACCTAGATTTACGGTGAAGTTTGTCGCTATGGGTTTGCCACTAGTTACTGAATCTGGTGGATTCACCTGTCGCAAGTACCACATGCCAGTTGCGCCGACTGACAATAAGACCGTCATTACGACCGCAAGCGCAATCAATACCGTGCGTGAATCTGGTCGAAGATCTAAAGGCTGTGTTTCGAATTCACTGTTGCGCCACGCATCCGGACCATCCCAAGGGTCTTCAATCCACTTTTCGTTTTTGCCGTTATCGCCGTTATTGCGATCATCGTGTTTACGAGTCATGACTTGAGGCGATCCACATGATCAAGCCACCCTTGCAACATCACGGCGGCGGCAATTTTGTCAACAACTTTTCGACGCGCCTGCGCGTTCATATTTGCTTCAATCATTGATTCGTTAGCAGTCTTGGTTGTCAAGCGTTCATCATGTGAATGAACTGGCACAGTCAGCGATTTTGTCATTTCTTTAATTTCATCCAAAGCCAATCGTGCAGCCGGGCCTATGGCTCCAGCCAATGTAAGAGGCATACCGACGACCACGCATTCGGCTTCGTATTCGTTAATGATCTCTTGAATCTTCTTATGATCTTGCGAATGATTTGAACCACGCGCTATCACCACCAACGGCGAAGCAATAGTTCCACTTGAGTCACTAACTGCAATCCCGATGCGCTTGCTTCCGAGGTCAACGCCGACACTGCGCATCGTTGGTCTAGACAATCTCAGCCGCTGCAAGCATCGAAAGTTGTAACGCTTCGTCCAGCGCTTCAACTATCTTTCCGCCTGCAGTTGCAATATCGCCTTTGCCACCGCCACCGCCACCGACCTTTTTCGCCGCTTGGGCGATCAACTCACCTGCTGCAGTTTTGATTCCGGCGCCAGTCGCCGCCACCAACGCGACACCACCAGTCGGGGTGATGCCACCCAACACGACTGCTTTAATCGCGGGGTTCAAACGTACCGCAATTGCAAGTTCTCTCAGATCAGCAGGCGCGAGTCCGTCGACGCGTTCAACCACGACACCATTTTTATTTTTCACAATCATCTCGCCAGCGCGGGCCCTTGCTGATGCCGAGCGCAGCGTCTTGATCTCGTCGCTCAATTCTTTGACCTCAGCAATTTTGCGAGCGAGCGTTTCTATTAATGCTTCAGAATTTGTACTCAGCATCTCGCTGGCGACATTGACTTGGTTGAGCAATGTTGAAACATACTCAACAGAATTCAGACCGGTCACGGCTTCAATCCGGCGTAAATTTGAACCAATAGAACTTTCTTGAACAATTTTTATCAGGCCGATGTCTCCGGTTGCCGAAACGTGTGTACCTCCACAAAGTTCAACCGAAGCGCCTGCCTTTAAGACTCGCACGATTTCACCATATTTATCACCGAAAAAAGCAATCGCTCCTGCTGCCGTGGCTTCGTCTTTTGAAGTTTCGTAAGCATCAACTTTGGCGTTCGCCAACACCTGAGCATTGGCGATTTGTTCAATTTGCTCGACTTCTTGCGCTGATAATTGCGCGTAGTGACTGAAGTCGAATCTCAATCGTTGTGGCGAAACCAACGAGCCTGCTTGCTTTACATGTTCACCCAACACAGAACGCAGTGCATGATGCAACAGGTGTGTCGCCGTGTGGTTCTTGCGCGTTGCGTTGCGAGCGACCACATCAATAGTCGCCGTGACAGAATCGCCGATCTTAATTTCACCACGAATTAATTTGCCAACATGTTTTCGCAACCCCGGCAATGCAAAAACCGTGTCGGTGATCTTAAATTCGCCAGTTGGTGTGCGTAGCGTTCCACAATCTCCGACCTGCCCACCGCTCTCGGCATAAAACGGTGTCGTATCTAGAAAAATTTCGAGTTCAGATTCTCCAGCTTCAACAATCGCCAAAACTTTTGATTCGCACGAATCTTGCAAGTAGCCGACAAAATTTGTCTGTCCGTTCTTGTCGAGAATCTCGCGATACGCCAATAGTTGATCGTCAACAGTTTGTGCACCTTTGCGAGCCGACTTAGCGCGGGTTCTCTGTGCATTCATCTCAACATCAAATCCTGCAACGTCAACTTCAACATTGCGCTCTGATGCGATCTCTTGGGTTAACTCAAGAGGAAACCCATATGTATCGTGCAATAAAAATGCACTTGAGCCACTTAGTGGTGCAGCCTTTTTAGATTTCTTTGCAATGGCATCAATTGATTCAAACTCGGTCTCAAGAATTGTTAGCCCGTTCTTAAGTGTCTGCCTGAAACTTTCTTCTTCCTTGGTCAATACACCCAAAATGAAATCTTTATTCGTAATTAAAGTTGGGTGCGCCTCACCCATTACTTCAATAGCCGTCTCGACGAGTTTCGGCATTACTAATTTTTCGGTACCAAGCAAATACGCATGACGCACCGCACGACGGAATATTCGCCGAAGTACATAGCCGCGACCTTCGTTAGATGGAAAAACTCCGTCATTGACCAACATCGTCGACGATCGAGCATGTTCGGCAAGCACACGCAAAGAAAAACTTGCGCGATCCTGATAATCGCCAACTTTATATTTTTGGGATGTCACAGATTGAGCTTGCTCAATCAGCGGAAACAAAACGTCTGTCTCCCAGATTGAGTCTTTGCCTTGTTTGAGTGCAAGGATTCTCTCAAGACCTGCGCCAGTATCAATCGATGGCTTTGGCAGTGGTGTGCGCGATCCATCAGCAGCCTGATTGAACTGCATAAATACGAGGTTCCAGAATTCTAAAAATCGATCACCCTTTGGATCGTTAAGCGGCCCACCATCAGGACCAAACGCCGGACCACGATCAATGTGAATCTCAGAACAAGGACCACACGGGCCAGTGTCACCCATCTGCCAAAAATTATCCTTATCGCCAAGCCGCTGAATTCGATTCATCGGCACTCCGACTTGATCGTGCCAAATCTGCTCAGCCTCATCGTCACTTTCGTGCACCGTTATCCAAAGTTGGTCACCGTCAAAACCAAATATCTCGGTTACTAACTCCCAACTCCACGGGATCGCATCAGATTTGAAATAATCGCCAAAACTAAAGTTGCCGAGCATTTCAAAAAACACACAATGACGTTTAGTACGACCAACATCGTCAAGATCGTTGTGTTTGCCACCTGCGCGAGCACACTTTTGCACGCTTACCGCTCGCTTGTATGGCGGTACTTCGTCACCGACAAAGTACGGCTTGAAGGGCACCATGCCTGCAACCGTGAACAACACGGTTGGATCATGTGGTATCAGGCTTGCCGATTCAACCTTGGTATGACCCCGCTCCGCAAAAAAACCAGTAAATGCGTTGCGAAGATCATTCGCACTACGAATTTCAGACGTCATACGCGATAAGTCTACTCTTCGCGTCTAGCCACTAACTGTCAAGATTAGTTTCGCGAATTATCAAAAATCTTTGCGAGTTCTTCATCATCGAGACTTTCGCCCGATGTGACACCTTGCCACAAGGCAACGACATATTTTTTCAACGCAGCAACCATGTCAGTCATAGTGTCTGCAATGTTTTCAGAGGAGAATGCATCTGAGTCATCTTCAACTTTTTTCTTCATGTAATTGATGCCGAATACGGCAGCAGCAGCACCGAGACAAAACCAGAAAAGTCGCTTAGTCATTTTTTTCCTTTTCGCTCGAGGTATCTAATTGTTGTTCAATTCGCTCGGCGATCTCGGTTTCTAATCCATGATCGCTTGGCGTGTAGTAACTAGTCTGCCTAGAAATTGAACCTTTTGCTTGATCTGGCAAATATTGCTGCGAAACCCAACCCCTCGGGTCGTCGTGCGGGTAAATGTATCCAACTCCATGCCCAAATTCTTTGGCTGCTTGATAGTGACCATCGCGAAGATGTGCAGGTACCTCACTTGAAACGCCCTTGCGAACATCCTCACGCGCAGACCAAATTGCTAGCGCGACTCGATTACTTTTAGGCGCAGTTGCGAGATACACAACAGCCTGTGCCAAATTCAATTGAGCCTCTGGCAAACCAACGTGCTCGAGTGCAGTTGCCGCAGCGACCGCAACAACCAACGCATTTGGGTCGGCCATACCAACATCTTCGCTTGCCAAAATAACCAAGCGACGCGCAATAAATTTTGCATCATCACCAGATTCAAGCATTCGTGCCAGCCAAAATAATCCTGCTTGCGGATCAGAACCACGAATACTTTTGATGAACGCCGAAACAACGTCGTAGTGGTCGTCGCGACCGTAACGCAATGCGCTAACACCCAATGCAGCGTCGACATGACTTGTTGTGAGCGTCTCATTTTTTTCGGAGGCCAGCGCACACGCAACTTCGAGTGCGGTCAGCGCTTGACGAGCATCGCCACCACAACGCATTGCCAGCACATCAAGTGCCTCGCTCTCAACTTGCACACCTTCTGCGAGCGCACCACGATCTAACAATATTCTCACATCTTCAACCAGCAGAGGCTCGAGTCGAAATAAAGTGCTACGACTTCGAAGTGGAGAATTAATTTCAAAATACGGATTCTCGGTCGTTGCGCCAATCAAAGTGATTACACCACTCTCAACAGACGGCAAAAGCGCATCTTGCTGCGAAGTTGAAAAACGATGAATTTCATCGATAAACACGATCGTGCCACGACCAAATTGTCCAAGACGTTCGGCAGCACGCTCTATTGATTCGCGAACATCTTTTACACCTGCGCTTACTGCAGAAAGTCTTTCGAAATATCTTTGTGTAGTCAGCGCCACCACTTCGGCGAGAGTTGTTTTTCCGGTGCCTGGAGGTCCCCA
>JAPKZT010000229.1:0-2114 GCA_026393655.1 Actinomycetota bacterium
TGTTGTATCTGTGCTTGCTGAGTCACTACCGCATGCTGCAAACGAAATGCTTGCAACGAGCGCGAGTGCTACTAATTTAACTTTCTTCATTGGGGATTCTCCTTATTTATTTGGGGGGTTATTCGGGATTTGTTTATTCGTAACTAACCTGACCGCGAAAAGTTAGTTCTTGAGATAGTTGTCGTCAAGCGAATCAGGTGAATTTAAAGCAAACTAGATGTGATATCTGTCATTGAACTAAAGTTGCGTTTATGACGATCAACTACTCACAACAATTATCAGCAACAGAACGAGTCATCACTTCAACAGACGGAACAAAAATCAGCACGGTCTCGATGGGATCAGACACCGGTGACAAAGTCGTAGTGCTCGCCCACGGTTATGCCGTCGATATGCATTGTTGGAACATAATCGCCGATGATTTAGTTCAACGCGGATACAAAGTGATCGCCTTCGATCAACGCGGGCACGGGCGCAGCACAATTGGCAGCCAAGGCGTGGGCTCACAACAAATGGTCGATGACTATCTCGCGGTATTGCGCGCCTACGAAGTTCGAAACGGCGTGTTGGTTGGCCACAGTATGGGCGGGTTCATCGCAATTCGTGCACTCGTTGAGCAATCAACCGCGATGGCACAACATCTGCGCGGCTGTCTGCTGATGGCGACGTTTGCGGGCGATGTCAATCGCAAAAATCTACAGAACCGTGTGCAGATTCCGCTTATTAAGTCGGGCATTATGCGAAAGCTAATAAGCAATAAAGGCATCGCAAGCAACCTTGCGAAGTCGTTGCTTGGTGATGTCAAAGACGCCGGCATGATCAACGCGTTCATCGACACATTCAGAAAAAGTGACCTCAAGTCACTTGTGCCGATTTTGATGGCATTCGTCAAAGAGAACCGTTACGCGCAACTATCTAATGTCACTATGCCATGCACAATCATCGTTGGCACTAAAGATAAGACGACTCCACCATTTCACACCGACGCTCTTCACGCGGGTATCAAAAACTCGAAGCTTGTTCGCGTTGCGGGCAAAGGCCACATGTTGAACTGGGAGGCACCCGACGCACTCGTTCAAGAAATTATTGCCCTGGCGAGTTGACCCCGCCAGGGTTTAGATATCGATTGCGGCTAGTTGTTTAGTTTTTTTTGAAAGTCTTGACATATTCCGAGGCTTCGGTTTGACCCTTTGCAGCGAGTGCTGCAGCAATGTCGGCTTTGACCGCAGCTACTACTTTGTGTGTTCCGTTGCAGTTTTTCACTTCATCCGTTGTATATCCGCATCCGCATGTTCCCATTTTATTGCCTCTCGATAATTGTTGTTTTGTACCTCGCAATGGTACTCCGAACCTTAAATAAGCGAAACAAAAACGAACAATAAGCTGCGATAGCGAGCGCGACAAGTCGGCGCTCGATAAATCGGCGTCAACCAAATCGGCGCGACGCAAAATGTCAACCCGAGCGCAACTTTTCTAATCGCTCGAATCTACTTCAGCGGTACAGAACCCTTTTATTGGCTTGAACACCCCTCAAATATGATCCTTTGATGACGCGAGTGATCACCTATGTCGATGGTTTCAATCTCTACCACGGTGCAAAAGAACTCGTAAAGTCAAATAATCAACAGGTGTCATGGAAGTGGCTTGATCTCGTTGCATTAAGTCGCAAACTTTTGCCTCGCGGAGAACTGCTACGAGTTAAGTACTACACGGCACACGTAACAGCGCCAGAAACCGATCCCCAACTAGGACAAAGGCAGCAGGTCTACCTTCGTGCGCTTGCCGCAAATCCCATGATCGAGATTGTCTTAGGTCAATTCGCATGGCAGTTCAAGAATTAGGAAAACGATTTGTGGTGGTGAATCCGCGAGGTCACAAAGAGTCTGCCCTCGCATTAAAGAAGGTTGCGAGCGAAGTCAGGAAGATTCGCGTAGGCGCACTTGCTTCGTGCCAGCTGCCGGTATCGATTACGGACTCCCGAGGAATCATTACCCGTCCTGATGGCTGGTAAAACAAAGACCCGCCGGTAAGGCGGGTCTGAACCCAGAGGCCGAAGCATCTGGGGTGGTACCCCATAAGTATGCCTGAGCCGTGTAACAATTGCAAATATTCGC
>JAPKZT010000229.1:2138-6339 GCA_026393655.1 Actinomycetota bacterium
GCGTGAAACTAGTACGAAATAAATTTGAGTGTTCGTGGGTCGTCTACGCCAAGTAAACGCACCAGCCACCCGATCACACGCGACTTATCAATTGAATTGACTTCGAGCATCGCTTCAATATCGGCCCAATCTTTTGTTCGGTCATACATCGCCTTGAACACCGTCAGGGCGTCTGCTCCAAGAACGGGGATCACTATCTTGGCAAACTTGTGATGCTCGACACCAAGCATCGCATCGTCATGAAATTCGGCGACATTAAAAAATATATCGATCGGCGTATCCTCCCAAAACACTCTGACTTGGTCGTTGGCCACGGCGTCTGCGATTTGCGAATCAGTAAATACGATTCGTTTGGCGAACGCCGATCGCACAACATCGATCTCACTTGCAGGCAGAAAAATATTTACATCGATGTCACGTGTACCGCGGGGTTCGCCAGTATGAAACGCCAATGCCAATGCCCCACCAAATGCATACGGCAAAGCAGCGCTAGTCAACATCGTGTGTACGCCAACGATTTTGCGCTCGAGAGAAATCATTGCGTAACCTGCGGAGGCTGATGTTGCGACTGCGACTGCATCAAGTGCCTAAAACCTGCGAACCCACACGTGCGCGAAGCCGTTCGATGTGGCAATGCATCGGCGAGTGCCAAAACTTGCGACAATCGCTTGCCAGCCATGTTGCGACGTTCGCGCGCCGCTGTCGAATACAACGTGATGTTGTATCCCATCTCGCAAGCATCAATCAGTCGAGCAAGTGTGTCAATTGTTGGCGAGCGGCGACCCGACTCGTATTCAACAATTGCCGCTGGCGATGTGTGTGCCCTACGCGCCAACTCACGTTTCGAAATGCCTGCTTGCAATCGCGCGCGGGTAATTGTGTCTGCCCCAGCCATATATTGAGCTTACCTTAAGTGTTATCGGATTAGATAACGCCCTGATTTGGATGGTCGCAAATGGGCGCCACTGAACACTGTCACAACCACGGTCTTAATCGCGGCGAAACCTGTTCCGACTGTTGCTGAGCACCACCTTCCACCGACCTCTCTCCATACTTATCTATAGGTCTACGGTCTGCCTATGTCCCAACACATGACCATCAAGGTTGCGACGAGTTGACATGGTGACCGCAGATCATGAGCGCACCGCATTAAAACTTAATGCGTTGTCTACTTGCATCCGCCCAGGAATCGCAGTCGGCACCGCCGTCGAGATTATTGCATTATTGACAGAATCACGTTTGACAGCCAATAATAATGGACACTCGCGCGTTTGATTACCTAGTGTGTCTGAATATCAGGGCAACGTTATAATGTCTGTTTAAAAAGACATTGTGACGTTGTCTGAAAATAAAGACTCTGTTACCATGTTAGGAAATGAAGACACAAGGACAACATTTTCGCATCTACACCCCGGCCTCGCTCGGTGCGGCTATCCGGCATTACCGCCAGCAGGCTGGACTTTCCCAGGCTGACCTGGCAGAACGCACCGGGCTCAATCGCACCTACTTATCGGATCTTGAGCAGGGACACGAAACCGAGCAGGTCAAGCGAATCCTACGAGTACTCAAGCAACTCGGCGTCAGGATGACGCTTGAGGAAGCGGACTGGTAGTGGCCGACGAACTTGCTGTCTGGCTGTACGGCGTCAGAGTCGCGGTCATCGATCAGCAACGCGACCGACTGCGTTTGGCATACACGAAGGACGCACTCGACCAGCACTCGCTCGGCATGCCCCTACTCTCCTTGTCGCTTGCTCTGAGACGAGAACGGTACATGCACGGCGTCGTTCGTCCATTTCTCGATGGGCTTCTTCCCGAGGGCGAGGCGAGGCAGGCAGTGGCGCGGAAATTCGGTGTGGTTGGTGACGACACGTTCGGCCTGATCCGTGCGCTTGGACGTGATTGTGCTGGTGCGCTGGTTATCCAACCTGTCGACGATGCATCTCCGCCGACGTCCACGACCCTCACAGCCGAGCGACTCAACGACGACGAGATTGCAGATCTCGTGGCGAATCTCCAAAGTGCACCACTTGGCGCCGGGGGACGGGTTCGGATCTCGCTCGCGGGAGTTCAAGAAAAGTTGCTGCTCACTCGGATGCCTGACGGTGCATGGGGTCTACCGGTGGACGGCACTCCATCAACGCACATCCTCAAACCCGAGATCGCACGATTCCCAAACACTGTCGAGAACGAGGCATTCTGCATGCGTGTCGCAAAGCACCTCGGTCTCGCGGTTGCCAATGTCGAAACTGCGACTTTCGGAGGTCGGAAACTCATCGTCGTCGAACGTTACGACCGGGTCGTTCATTCAGACGGTTCGGTTGAGCGCATTCACCAGGAAGACTTGTGCCAAGCGATTGGCGTTTCCCATGACAAGAAGTACGAGGAGGATGGCGGACCTTCGCTGGCGCGAATTGCTGACCTCCTTCAAGCGACGGCTGGACCCGATTCCGTCGAGGCACTCCTGCGTGCCGTGACGCTCAATGTTTTGATCGGTAATGGCGACGCCCACGCCAAGAATTTTTCGCTTCTGCATGAGCCGTCGGGTGCGCTGCGACTCACGCCGCTCTACGATCTGTTGTCGACACTCTTCTACGGAGACGAACATCTGGCGATGTATGTCGACAACGTTCACAAGACGAATCGTGTCACCGCCGACCGGATCGTCAACGAGGCGACTCGTTGGGGACTGTCGAAGCGACGCGCATCCGAGGTGATCGCCGACATTCTTGAGCGTGTCGTCGATGCAGTCGCAGCAGCAGCGGCAGAGACAACCGATCTTCCAGCGGAGATTCCGGCGCTCGTCAACTCACAACTCGTGCTGGTACGTAGCGGGTGATGTCCTTCCGCATTAAACACCATTGAGGTGCCCGACCCGCCGCAATCGAAAACATTTCACCCGGTAATGGCGACAAAATCTTGCGTCAAGCACAAGTCATCGTCGATTTTGTTGAACTCTCCGCACGCACCTACAACTGGAACTTTTCAACCGACTAGGTCAACGCAAGTCTGGGCAGACCCTTTCATTACTAACTCAAGACAGTGCTATTTTCTCTGATCGAGAAATATATGTCACCGCACACAAAATTGCACCTAAGAACAAGGCGCTAGTCGCCACCGTTCCTAGCCCGAGACCACCGACATCTTTGGGCTGCGATAAATAGTCACCGACCGAAGCACCGAGTGGACGAGTGATGATGTACGCAGCCCAAAATGCGAGGACTGCTCCGAGATTTAAGATCTTGTGAGCAACTGTGATCAATGCAATTGCAGCCGCAAACATGAGCCCCGCTTTCCAGTATCCAGTGTTCAATCGCTCAGCAATCAAGTCGCCCGCTGCAGTGCCAAGGGCAAACGTCAACAGAATTGTGGACCAATAGAAGAATTCGCGACGAACAGAGTCAATTGCATGAATTGAAAGAGTTCTCTCAACCATGTACCAAATCGCAAACAAGGCCGCAAGGCAAACCGAGAAGATTACCGTTGTCGTCACCAGGCTCACACCGAAGTTGTCGGTGAGATTATCTGTGATCAAAGTCCCTACGATGCTGACAAGTACGACGACCAGCCAGTATCGAAGTGGTTTGTAGTTTGGTGAGATGAATTGCGCGACCAATGCGGCGCCAAGGAGCACCGACATAACAAGAGTCGTCCCAGTGAGACCCAAATGTAAATTGGTATTGAGGAAGTCGGCGGCTGTTTCGCCAACTGTGGTGCACAAAATCTTGATGATCCAAAAGTAGACCGTTGCCTCTGGCACCTTATTTAAGAGCGCGCTGGCTTTGCCTCCATTTTTCGTCGTACTTATGTCGTTCATATTTACCTTCCTGATTGGTTGTTTCTCCAATATACAAACATCAACCTGAACCGCTCCTGAATGAATTCAGTCAGCGGAGTCGATCGCCGCATTTAATAGCATCTTTGAGGCAACCCAATCCAGTGGGTGTCTTAAAGTCAAGGTATTTATCGCAGACGTTACAAATTTAGCCATGAATGTATCCGCGAATTTTCTGACCTTGCTCGCCTATCTTGGAGTGCAGAAAAGTGTTAACCATGTGGCGACACGTCACACGGTTGAAAATGGATGCTTTGAACTCCATCAAATAAAGCAAAGTCCTATGGCTTGAGTGTTCCGATGGGAAGAACGTACACACCATCAGCGCGCACATACCCGTATCCAGTAGCCGTGACGACAGCCAAAA
>JAPKZT010000229.1:6372-8889 GCA_026393655.1 Actinomycetota bacterium
AATGCAGGTTCACCGCTACGGGCGGTATCTATTTTTTTGGCAAACTTGAGAAGATTCTTTGCAGCATCGTCTATCTGTTTGGCGCCGACTTTGACCTCAATGGCGGCCCAACTTGAATCTTCCATTTCAATAATTACGTCAACCTCGAGATCGTCGCTATCGCGGTAGTGAGAAAGACGACCGCCGGTGTGTTGCATGTAAACCCGCAAATCCCTTTCGATGATCATCAGTCGCTCAAGTGATTTGAGGTATTCGGCAACAGTTTCGCGATCAATTTATACCGCAATTTATGGTAACTTTACACCGCAGTTTATTGGATTCTAGATTCACCCCATCTGCCTTGAAACCTGAAATTTGGTCCGTGTTTGTGAGAGTTTCATCGTCGAGTCTGTCTAATGATGTGGAGCAACGAACGCTTTTGCGGCACCAGAGATAAAGCAAGCGTGAGCGAAATCCCGGAAGTTGACATACCTATATATGTGTATAGAAACGTCTGTGAGCGGATCAACCCCCCGCCGCGCGAACCCAAACTCGCGGTATTGACGCAGTTACACCCAACGCACGCTGGCGGGCTAACTGTAATTCTTGAAAAATTTGCTGCTCGGGCAGTGAAGGGACTGTCCGAGCAGCAAATCAATCGTTTATCGATTATTTAACTTTAGGTAACGCCTTCAAAGTCTTTTCGTACAACTTTGCATCAAACCAATTCGCCATGTTTAGCTTTCGCTTGATATTGCCAACTTGATACATAACATCGGCTTCGTCTTGAAATGCCTTTATCACGACATCATCAATTGGGGCGAAACCAGCTACTGCACCGTCATACAAAACTGTTGCAAGTGGTGTTGCGACTGCAGCAGGATATGTAGGGAAGAATGTCTTGCTGAAAATTGCGATTCCACCAGTTCGATCAAGAGAAAACTGCTTGTACATTTTCTGCCAACGCACCAATAAATCATTTGTCGCAGCAACTGCTTTTGCGCTCTTCATAGTTTTAGTTGACTGCCAAAAAGCGAAATAACCGGCGAGATTGCCGTTGCCTGTGGCAAGTACTTGAGCACCTGCGGCTTTTGCCATTGACAAAAATGGCTCGACGAGAACTGCTGCACCAACTGCACCAGTATTCAACGCCGACATCGCAGCGAAAGGTGCAAGGTTGTTAAATGCAACGCTCGTTAGTGGAACCTGTGCTTTTTTCAAGGCAACGATTGCGAGATATTCGCCTTCGGTTCCCATTGATAACGCAAGTGATTTGCCTCGCAAACCAGCCATAGTTGTCAATCCGGCATCGAAAGACTTCTTTGACGCGACAATTGAAAACAATGCACCAGGTGTTCGCTGAGGAGCAGTTACTGCAACAATTCTTACTGGCTGCTTGGCTGCCGCGGCAAAAACTGCTGGAGCCATTCCCGTAGAAGCCATCTGAACTGATCCACCGACAGCTGCTGCAAGTGCTTCAGGTCCGGTTGCAAAAGTTACCCAGTTGATTTTGTAATCTGCACCTGTGTCGCATGAGTATGCGGCACACATAACTTTGAACAAGCCACCTGAGTCGGCAACTGTCAAGGTATACCCAGACAAGTCAACTTCTTTAGGTGCCGACGATGCAGCATTGGCGCTAACTGTGCCCATACTGATCGCCGCTACTATCGCCAAACTCATTGCAAGTTTGACCTTACGATTTCCGATCTTCATTATTTTCCCCTTTTTTTTGATTTGATTTTGGCTGCTATCTATTCATCTGTTTATTAATTAATAATTTGTCTATAACCCTGTAGAAACCCCTAATGCCTGAAGCAAAGTCGAACGAAGTTCGACAAATTTTGGACCACCAATTTGGCGCGGCCGATCGGATGTAACTTCAACTTGAATATCAAGTTTTCCGTTATTTAGTACAACGACTCGATCGGCAAGCACAATCGCTTCGTCAACGTCGTGCGTCACCAATAAAGTTGCAGGTCGATACTTATCGCAGAGTTGAGTAATGAGATCTTGCATTTGCAATCGTGTCAATGCGTCAAGTGCACCGAAAGGCTCATCAAGCAACAGCAATTGCGGGCGGCGCACAAGTGCCCTAGCCAGTGCCACACGTTGTGCCTCACCACCAGAAAGAGTTGCCGGCCATTTATTGACTAGCGCACTAAGCCCAACTTCGCCCAGCGCATTTAGCGCGTCACCCTTAGAACCATCACCCTTTGGTAGACCCAGCGCAACATTTTGCCAAACCTTCATTGACTGAACTAAACGCGGCTCTTGAAATACAACGGTGCGAATTTTAGGAACCCGAACAGTCCCCTGATTAGGGCTATCTAGTCCAGACAACAGTCGTAATAGTGTCGTCTTTCCACTTCCGCTCTTGCCGACAAGCGCAACAAATTCTCCCGCGTTGATCGAGAAATTTATATCGTCAAGTGCGATATGAGTTTCAGCACCAGAATTAAACGCTTTAGTAACGCCATCTACCTGAACAGCCAGTGTTTGAGTACTCACCTAACCGAAACTCCAGCGCGCCACCGC
>JAPKZT010000074.1 GCA_026393655.1 Actinomycetota bacterium
GCGCACGCCAGGCCATGATTTTGAACTCGCGGTTGGGTTTTTGTTCACCGAAGGAATGATTAAGCGCTCAGACGAAGTTCGCACTGTGCGCTATTGTCAGTTGCCAGATACTGCCGAGCAACAATTCAATGTTGTAACTGTCAGTCTCAGTGCGCCGTTTGACGAGGCTCTTTCGCGTCGGGGGATGGTTACATCAGCTAGTTGCGGTATCTGCGGTACAACGTCAATCGAACAGCTCTCTCAAACAGTTAGTCGGATTGATTCAGAAATCGGTCCTGTTATGTCATCTGCGATGTTGATTTCTCTGCCCGATATTGTTCGCCAGGCTCAACCAACTTTCGATCGCACGGGCGGGTTGCATGCTGCAGGTTTAATTGATTCAAAAGGTGTCGCAATGTGTGTTCGCGAAGACATCGGGCGACACAATGCAGTTGACAAAGTGATTGGCAATGCTGTGCTTGAAAATAAACTGCCGATAAGCAATCATGCGCTTGTGGTTAGTGGGCGATTGTCGTTTGAAATTATTCAGAAGGCGGCGATTGCGGGCATCGCATTCATCGCAGCAGTCGGAGCGCCATCAAATCTCGCAGTTCAAACAGCAGACGATCTTGGCATCACGCTCGTCGGTTTTGTTCGTGACGGCACGGCAAATATCTATACGCACAAACATAGAATCACCGACTAGATAGCCTTAACTTCACCAGCCCTTGTAGCTCAGCGGATAGAGCACCGGACTTCTAATCCGTAGGTCGCAGGTTCAAATCCTGCCGAGGGCGCTACGAAATGCAACGTTTTGTGCGCTGGCGTTTAATGCGTAAATGCTCTGCTTGATGTATCAGCGTGCTATCTCCAATTTTTGAATTACTTAGAATTTTTGGCGGCTCTAATTAAATTTTGTTCAATCAGTTCATAGTGGGAAACTGTTTCATTTTGTTTGTGGCTGAATTCTGGGTAGTCGGTATAGCCCACTGAGCCACCACCATAGAATGTGGCTCGGTCATAAAGATTAAGTGGACTGCCAAGTAAAAGTCGTTCTGGCAAATCTGGGTTCGAAAGAAACCAGCGACCGAATGCAATCATGTCATATGCGTTTGCACCGACAGCTTCCAATGCCGAACTTGGTGTAAAGCCGCCAGCTCCAATGAGAACGCCTCCGTAAAGAGTTCTAAAGCGTGCATTGCGTAATGGTTGGTGAATCGATGGATCATCAAGGGGCAACACAGATAAAGCCCCCACCCTCGGCTCGGTCAAAAGTAAATAAGCAAGTGGATAAGCGTTCAGTTTTTGGATCGCATAGTCCCACAAGTCTTCGGCGTCTGATGACGTGACGCCAAAATACATTTGGTAAAGCTTCCCAGTGGCAGGGTTGATGGTGGTTGGTGATAGTCGAATGGCCACACGATCAGGTCCAAGTTCAGCAACCAGGGCTTCAATAATTTCGAATAAAAGGCGGCATCTATTTTCTTTGGAGCCTCCATAGTGATCTTCTCGTTTATTAACGCCATCACACATAAACTGTTCAATCAAATAACCATGAGCTGCATGGATCTCTACGTAATCAAAACCTGCTTTGTGGGCGTTACGTGCTGCCAAACAATAATCTTGAACTAACCTAGAAATTTCAGCTGTTTCTAAGGCACGCGGTAATTTTGCAATTTGGTCCCAGTTGTAGTCCCCAGGTTGATCGCTTTGCTCCAAGGGCGTTGCTGATGACGAAACGGGAGGTAATGGTGCCGTTGTTTGACGAACAATTGGGTGCTCGCCGATACCCGGTTGTGCCACACGCCCCGTGTGTAACAATTGGCAAGAAATAACTCCGCCCTTTGTGTGCACTGCTTCTGTGACCTCTTGCCACGCAATAGTTTGGTCGAGTGTCCAAATTCCTGGCACCTGACCACCGTTTTCCCTTACTGTTGAATAAATAGTCCAGGTGGGAGTGGCCTCAGGCGAGATATGGATTGCCTCACTAATTAAAAGTCCACCATCGGAAGCGCGCTGTTCGTAGTAAGTTACGGTGTCTTTTGTGGGGCCTAAAGTTATCGGACACGCTCTTGCACGCGTCATAGGTGCGAGCACCACACGATGTGATAGTGACTTTTGGCCGACTGATATCGGAGTGAAAAGAGAGTTTTTAACCATTTTTTTCTATTCTAATATGCAAAAAAATAAGGCTCTTCAGCCCTCGTTAGCAGAGCTAATTATAAAAATCAGAGTAACTGGGTCGCAACGGTCCGTTGGTTGCATTGTGTAGATTTTGAATTTCTTGGTAGCTCAAGAGGCGAATTACGTTGTGTTCCGTTTTCGAAACTGCATGAGGTGTGTCGTCGCCAGCACACACACAGCAATAGCTAAAGAGGAAAGAGGCACGGACTTTTAATCCGTAGGTCGCAGGTTCGAATTCTGCCGAGGGCGCTTCAAGCTAAATTTTTATTTTAAATCCTTTAGGACATTTTGGATTTTTCGCGGAAATTAATTTTGAAACTTTGCCTTTCGTGCAATTAATTGTTTGATTAGTTGGCGCGACTGTTGTTGGTGTCGTTACTAGTGGGACAATTTGAAGATTCGCTGGTATCGCAAACTCTGTAGTCCCTGAGCCGTCGCTCCAAATTCGCAAAGTTTTGAGATCAACTCCGGCTTTGTTGCCTCCCCAGTAGTTGAGTCCAGATTTATCAAAGGTCGTCTTCTCTGCATAATCTTTAACAATTCCGGCCGCTGCGCATTCTGGTTCGCCGTGCATTAAATCATTTGTAGTTGTCGAGTCACACGCATGCTTCACACCGTATGAGTGGAATATTTCGTGCACTATTACATGCGCAATCGAATTCAAACCTAAGAATTCAGCTATTCCAGGTTCATCTTCATCCATGCAACCGGGCCAATTTGGCAGGGCTAAAGACCATCCGCTGCCGACTTGAGACCATCCACATCCCGTGTCGGTGGCTAACTTTTGGTCAATTACGAATATCAAACTTTTACCAAGATAATTTGTTGGATTTAATTTTTGATACATCCGAACTAGGTCTTCGTCGTTCTTCATATCAATATTGCCTTCGTACTTCAAATAAGCAATATCTAGTTGCCCCTGGTAAGTGTCGAAAATCAGCTCCTTGCCAGTCTTCGTTTTTAGCCATGATTGAATTTGGGAAATGTACTGTTTCACTCGACCATTCGTGTGGTAGTTACTTCCAGCGCTACTTTGTGTCTCAACATAGACAACTTGAATCTGGTGCCCTTTTTTGTCGTCAGCTAAAGAGGTGCCAGGATCCTGAGCTGCGTTCGCACGAAAACTAGCAAAC
>JAPKZT010000160.1 GCA_026393655.1 Actinomycetota bacterium
ATCACATCAAGTCGCTTGCGTTGCCAGCGATAGAAATCCTCCATTTTTACGGTCTTGCGTGTTGCACGAAAACTCGCGTACTCGTCGGGGTGACACAAGAACTGGTTTGATTTCACCGATTGCAATTCAAATTGCGACTTGTATTGCGAACTCAGTGCCGACACAAGTTCGCGCGCGGCAAAGCTATTGGGCTCAGTTACAACAATCTGCGATGGCGAATACTCGTCATAATGCAATTGCACGCCAGCGCGCATTGACTCGGCGAAGCGGTAATCGACTTCAAAACCCGCTTCGCGCAACTCGTCAGCAAACCGCCGCATTGAAGCGACAATAAAGTG
The DNA here is from genome assembly GCA_026393655.1 of Actinomycetota bacterium. Classification (GTDB taxonomy): domain Bacteria; phylum Actinomycetota; class Acidimicrobiia; order Acidimicrobiales; family Ilumatobacteraceae; genus BACL27. Next base: position 339 of record JAPKZT010000160.1, read on the forward strand.
GGCGCGCTGAACATGCCAGCGCCGAGTTGTGATCTTGGCACGCGATTCGATCATCAAAATGCGATGGGTTGTCGGCTTTGCATCGCCAAGCGCACCGATCTTTTTATTCAGCTGATCGCCGAAAACCCAAACTGTTTTTCTATTCACGCCGTAATACTATGAACAGAGATGACTCGTGTACCGCAAATAAAAAATGGTTTTGAGCCAAAGATCTGTGCCACTTGCACTAAACCTTTTGAATGGCGAAAAAAGTGGGCTCGTGATTGGCCGAATGTTCGCTATTGCAGTGACCGCTGTCGCCAAGCCTGCAACCGGTTCGTTGATGCCCCGCCAGCAAAGCGGTGATTCCCTAGTTGTTTTAATAGCCGCGCAGTTGTAGTTCGCGTCGTTCCAAACTTTTAACCTCGAACGCGACGACCAGCACGAACCGCAAACTCGTCAAGCGCAAATAAGACATCATCGGCGCGCCACATCATGTTTCGTTTCTTATCCGTAAATTCGACGATCACTCCTGCTCTGATGAGCGGTTCAATAACTCTGTATGTATTGGCACCGTGAATTCCAAGTGTGTGTGAAATGAGAGCAGCATTTATTACTGGGTGTTGAAATAATAACTCAACAATTTTCCATGACCGTGAGTCTTTTCGCGCAACTATTCGTTCTTTCCATTGAGCACGAACTTCACGAAGTTCTTCCACAAGTTGCCGTGAGTTGGCAACAGCAGAAAACGTTGCATGCGACAATTGCTCTACAATTGGCACAAGGTCTCCAATCCTGTACGCGGTAAGCGCATCAAAGTATTTTCCAGTGTCGACTAAAAGTCCTGCTGACACGGGAACAGTAGTATTTTTTGTCAATACCTTATTGCGCAAGTGAGCGTGAATCAGTGCTCGCCCGGTTCTTCCATTGCCATCTGGAAATGGGTGAATTGTTTCGAATTGAGCGTGAGCGAGTGCGACGTGTGCGAGCACTGGAATGTCATCCCGATCGATAAATTGAATCAAATCTTTTATGGTTTTGCGCACTCGAGTTTGATGTGGTGGAACGAACGAGGCTCCGTGTGGACCATAATCGCTACCACCAACCCACACTTGTTCTTCTCGCCACTTTCCCGCAATCTTTGGGTGGCTCTGGGACAACAACGCGTGGTGCATTTCAAGAATTGATTCTGCATTGATACTTTGTGCCAAAGAGACCGCGGCGTTCATTGCACGAGTATTTGCAACTATTTGACTCGCGTTATTTCGCGTTGGTCCGAGCTCTGCTTCCGCGATAGCCCTCGCTGAAGCGGTAAGGTTCTCGATTTTTGACGAAGCTGCAGATTCGCTTCGCAGCAACACTGCGCTAAACGGCTGGATGTCAAACCCAATTTCGGCATCAAAACGTGCGATCATTGCGCCAGCTTCCGCGACAAGCGCATTCGTTTCGGGCGGCAGGTTACAAGCACGGTTCGAAATTTCAAGTGGAATTGCAGCCAAATACGGCCCCTGATGCAACTTCATTACTCTCCGAGGAACCTGTTGTTGAACAGATGAATGCCAAATACATTCCTCGTACTGGATTAGTGGCCACTTCCCCTCATGATTTTTCGACATCGCCCTGTTCCCCTATTATCATTTAAGTATCAATCTGATAATAGCCTAGAATGTTGTCTTCGGATCATCTAAACACGAAAGATTCGTGGGTAAATCTTGGTCAGCGAATTTACCGAGGGAACACATCTACGAAATAGCGCGGCGGATTTGGGGTAAAAAAACAGGGTGGTTGAGCCGAAGCCCAACCACCCTAATTATTAAATTTCTAAATTGAATTTAGAGTTTTGTGATATCAACTGTCGATGGAATCAACACTTTGTCAATTACGTGAATTACACCGTTGGTTGCCTCAATGTCGGCCTGAGTTACTGTTGCGTCGTTTACTTTCACGCCCATATCGGTTGCAAGTGTGAGTTTTGAACCCTCTACTGTTGGCACTTCGCCTGCTACCACTTCAGTTGACATTACTTTTCCTGCTACGACGTGGTAGGTAAGAATTGACTTCAAAACCTCAACGTTTGCTGGCAAAAGCAATTTCTCAAGAAGACCTGCTGGCAATGCTGCGAACGCTGCATCTGTTGGAGCGAATACCGTGAATGGGCCTGCACCTTGAAGTGTCTCTACCAAACCTGCTGCAGTAAGTGCTGCGACAAGAGTTGTGAAACCTTCTGTTGCGCTTGCTACAGCAACAATGTCGCCGGCTTCGGTCATTGCACCAGCAACTGTTGTTTCTGTTGCGGCGGCTGTTGTATCTGTGCTTGCTGAATCAC
>JAPKZT010000238.1 GCA_026393655.1 Actinomycetota bacterium
GCCTAGATCTTCAGCAGTTTGGTGAACTTGCGATGGCATCGACCTGCGGATCAAACGGCCTTGTGTTATTGCCATATCTTGACGGCGAACGCACGCCGAATCTTCCAGACGCGCGAGCAATGTTGGTCGGCATTAACTCAAGTCATTCGCGCAGTGATGTTGTGCGCGCCGCCATTGAAGGTGTTGTCTGCGGACTTCTCGATGGTTTGAATGCAATCACGAACTGTGGCGTCGATACATCGGGTCGTATTTTTCTACTCGGTGGCGGCGCACAGTCGCCCGCTGTTTGCCAAATAGTTGCTGACTTAACAGGCAAGCAAGTCAACGTACTTAACGAACCTGAAATAGTTGCACTCGGTGCCGCCAGGCAAGCAGCAGCAACTCTCACTGGTAAGTGGCCATCTTGGGTTGCATCATCACGAATTGCTGCACAACCAATTGCAAGTTCATCGCAACGCAATGAGACTCGCCAACGATTCGCAGATACCCGAATTAAAAGTTACGGCGTTTAAAACTTAAAAAGTTTTTTACTAGCCAACGATTTCGCTGGTCTTAACCATTCGACCTTCGCGAACCGACTTCCATGCTGCTAAACCTGCGACAAGCGATGCACGACCATCAGCACCAGTAACTACTGGCTGAATTTTGCCGGTTGCAACACCGATGAATTCATCCCATTCGGCAATATAAGAAGGGATGTAACGATCCAAAAAGAAGTAAGGCATTTTGTCTAATTGTGTGCCTGCTTCGTTGCGCTTAATCACGGTTGTCATCATTGGGTTATCTGAGCCAACCAAACCTTTTGAGCCGAAGACTTCAACCCGCTGGTCATAACCGTAAACGGCCTGACGCGAATTATCGATCATCGTGATCGCACCATTTTCGTGTTGCAACATAATTGCCACTGTGTCGAGATCACCGATTTCGGCAAACTCGGGAACGATTCGCACAGCCCCAGTTGCGTAAACCGAAATGATTTCACTGCCGACAACATAACGAGCCATATCGAAATCGTGGATCGTCATATCGATAAATATGCCACCAGAAACTTTTGCATATGAAACTGGTGGCGGTGAAGGGTCACGACTTGTGATTCGTGCGATATGAACATCGCCAATCGTGCCGTTAGCAACATTGTCACGAACACTGCGATGACTCGGGTCAAATCTGCGGTTGAAGCCAAGCATTAATGGAGTTTTGCTGTCACTGATTGCTTTCAGAGCCTTATCTGTGTCGGTAAGCGAAAGAGAAATTGGCTTCTCACAAAACACTGGTTTGCGATATTTTGACGCCATCAACAACACCTCAACGTGTGTATCGGTCGTCGTACAAATTGCAATTGCATCAACTTCTTTGGCCGACATTAGAGCGTCTGGACTTTCGAAATGTTTGCAATTGTATTTTGTAGCAATCTTTTTGGCTGATTCATTCGCAACGTCGTATACGCCGGCCAGATGTGCGCCTTCAATTCGTTGTGCGATTAACTCGGCATGCATCACACCAATGCGACCACAACCCAATACACCGATACCAATACTGTTCCTCATGGCCAAACTTCTCCTACTTTTGGTTTAGATGGCGAGCCAGCGCCGACCACCGATTGGTCAAAGTCTATTACTGCACCAGTCATTAATCCTGATTCCTCTGAAAGTAAAAACATA
>JAPKZT010000265.1 GCA_026393655.1 Actinomycetota bacterium
ATGTCAGCCGAGGTGAAGTTTTAAGAGACCTAAATGGTAAACCTGCGGCCGATGTGAATCAGTCAATCGCTATCTGGATTTCAATGTTGCGACAGAAGATTAACAACGACTTCAAAAATCAAAAGACGCTCGTGATACTTCAACCACCGATGTCCAACATGCGTGATTTAGTTCTTTTGCAGAAACTTTTCGATGAAAAGATTTCTTTAAAGACTTCAGAAATTCGTAACCGCATAACTCGCGCCGAATCCGAGCTATTTAGAAACTATGAAAACTTTGTGGTTGTCGACCCAGCGACAACATTGTGCGATGGAGTTAATTGCAAACAGTCGCTTAATGGAGAAGCACTGTATTATGACTCGCTTCACTTAACCGTGAAAGGAAGTTTGTTGTTGACAGACTCAATAACCGCTGGACTAGAGCAATTAACTGCGAAAAAGTAATCTGTTGTTGCGTTGATGACGCGTAGAAACAGCGCGAAGCGGTTCTATTTATTGCGTTGATGACGCGTAGAAACAGCGCGAAGCGGTTCTACTTATTGCGTTGATGACGCGTAGAATCAGCGCGAAGCGGTTCTATTTATTGCGTTGATGACGGGTACGGCGAAGCATCTTCTTGTGCTTCTTTTTGCGCATTCGTTTGCGACGGCGCTTGACCAGTGATCCCATGACTCGCAACACGATATCTGCTTAAGATGAGAATCGGCACATAAATTGGCTACCGTAGAGGCGTTGAGAAATGCCCTTTCCGGGGTCGTTCAATGGCAGGACAACGGGTTTTGGTCCCGTATATAGGGGTTCGAGTCCTCTCCCCGGAACTAGAAGTGGCGTGAGAACTGGTCTCACGCCCGCAAACTTTTAATCGTGTATAAAAGAGTCGTGAGAATTTACGCCGTCGTCCTCGCCGCGGGAGAAGGCACCCGAATGCAGTCGACTCGACCAAAGCCATTGCACATGATGTGTGGACGAGAAATGGTGATTCATGTAATCCATGCACTACACGAAATTGAAATCACGCAGACTGTTGTCGTCGTTGGTCATTCTGCCGAACAAGTAAAACAAGTCATCGCACTACATGCGCCGCAGTGGGCAAATATTTCGTTTGCCGAACAGCAAGTTCAGCGCGGCACGGGTGACGCAACGATTGTTGGATTAACCGCAATTGATGAAAGTGTCGGCGCGCAAACCGAAATTGACGACACTTCAACAATCATTGTCATGCCTGGCGATACTCCGTTGTTGCGAACTTCAACAATTTCTAACCTCGTTCGAGAACATCAACAATCAAATAACGCTGCAACATTGCTGACTGCGTTCGTTGATCAACCAACTGGCTATGGCAGAATTGTGCGGGCTAAAGATGATCGCATTTTGCAAATCGTTGAAGAGCGTGACGCAACACCCGAGATTCGTGCGATTAACGAAATAAACACCGGCATTTTTGCTTTTCGTCGAGATCTTCTCGGCCCAGCGTTGCGAAGAATTTCAAACAAAAATTCACAGTCTGAATATTATTTAACAGATGTTGTTGAAGTTCTGGCGAGTATGGGCCACCATGTTGGTTCGCGCACTGCCCCAGCCAATGAAGTCGCTGGCGTCAACGACCGTTGGCAGTTGGCACTTGCCGAACGTGAACTGCGAGCGCGAACCAATAAGCAATGGCTCGTTAATGGGGTGACAATGTTTGATCCGCGTCAAACATTTATTGACGTAACTGTGCAGATCGGCAAAGACGTGACTTTGTTGCCGGGCACAATTTTGCAAGGCGCAACTGTGATCGGCGACAATTGCGAAATCGGGCCAAATACGCGCTTAATTGACACGGTTGTTGGATCAGGCACATGCGTTGAATCAACAGTTGCTCGTGGTTCGACTATCGGCAGTGGCGCAAAAGTCGGACCGTTCGCAAACCTTGAGCCCGGAAGCTCGGTTGCTGACAACGCAATCACCAGTTCGTTCTATGATGGTCAGCAATGACTCAGCCGAATGAAGTTAATAAGACGATAGACAAAGTCACGACGAAGCGGATGGCGCTTTATTCGGGTCGAACACATCCGGCGCTGGCAGAAGAAGTTGCTCAACATTTAAACGTGCAACTCGGCGAAGCAAACATCGTCGAGTTTGCCAACGGAGAACTTCGACCACGATTCGGTGAAAGCATTCGCGGTGGAGATGTGTTTATTATGCAAACGCATTGCAGTTTCGGTGGACGTAGCATCAACGATTCGATCATGGAGCAACTAATCATGATCGACACTGCGTACCGAGCATCGGCAAAACGCGTCACCGCAGTTTGTCCGTTTTATGGATACGCGCGACAAGATCGCAAAGCTGAAGGTCGAGAGCCGATTACTGCACGAATGATCGCCGACATGTTCAAGGCGGCTGGCTCAAAGCGAATGGTCTCAATTGATTTGCACAGCGGACAAATTCAAGGATTTTTTGAAGGACCAGTTGATCACTTGACTGCGATACCGGTTCTTGAAGAATACGTTCGAAAAAATGCTAGAGAAGGACTCGTAATTGTTTCGCCTGATGCAGGTCGAGTAAAAGTTGCTGAGCGATTTGCTCAACATTTAACTGACATGAGCGCAGATGTTGCATTCGTTAATAAGCGTCGTCCGAAGAATACAACTAATATCGCCGAAGCCAAAGAAGTGATCGGTGAAGTTGAGGGCCGTCTTTGTATTTTGGCAGACGACATGATTGATACAGGTGGAACAATCTGCAGCGCAGCCGATCTGCTTTATGCCCGTGGCGCAAAAGAAGTTTGGGCAATGGCAACCCATGGTGTGCTGTCTGGCCCGGCAATTGAACGGCTAGACAAATCTCGAATTAGCCGCGTTATCTTGACAAATACGTTGCCACTTGCCCCTGAAAAACGAATCGCCAAAATAGAGATCCTTTCTGTTGCAAAAATTCTCGCCGACGCACTATCCGCTGTATTTGAAGACACCAGCGTCAGCGAGTTATTCGGGGGCGAAAACCAATCATAACTTCGGGCGTGTGGCAAGTTCAAGCGCCCGCCCATAGACTAAAAAGCCGTCAATCAGTTGGCGTCTTATTCGACTTTCGGAGTTCTCATGGCTACTATCCTTCAAACCAAAATCGGTCGCAAAATTGGCAGCGCCGAATCTCGTCGCCTAGTGGCAACAGATCACATTCCAGGTGTCATTTATGGTCACGGCATGGTGCCAGTTAAAATCACCGTTGAGCGACGCGACTTGCGCGTTGCACTTGCTGGCCCAGCCGGCGTGAACACAATTCTTGAACTTCAAGTTGGCGACACAAAATATCCTGCGATCGTAAAAGAACTTCAGCGTGACCCAGTAAAGCGCGTGGTTCGACACATCGACTTCATGCAAATTTCGCTCACCGAATTAATCACGATGGATATTCCGGTTCACCTCACTGGCACCGCCAAGGCTGTTCTCTCAGAAGGCGGATTAGTCGACGCGACTGTTAACACAATTCAGGTTCGCGCAACAGCGGCGAATATTCCAAACGAAATTTTGATCGACGTAACAGCAATGGGCATGCAGGATGTAATTCGCTTGTCAGACGTTGTTCTGCCGAACGGCGTTAGCGCGGTTGGCGATCCTGATCTTGTTGTTGTAACAGTGCTCGAAACTAAGACTGAAGAGGCTGCACCAGTTGCTGCCGCTACAGCCGAAGGTGCCGCTGCCGCTACTCCAGATGCGGGCGCTGCTCCAGCAGGCGACGCCAAACCGTCGGCTTAAAACTAAATGGGGCTGTTCGGTCGCACCACGCGGCCCGAGCATCTTGAGCGACGCGGCACACCTTTCGACGCATTAGTAATTGGATTAGGCAACCCCGGTGCAAAATATTCGCGCACTCGTCACAATGTTGGCTTTGAAACAATTGAGCTTCTCGCGACACGCATTGGCGTTGCGCTAAAGGCAAGTCGCGACAGAGCGCTAACTGCCGAAGTCAGCGCATCGGGTAAGCATTTTCTAATCGCCACGCCAACTACTTTTATGAACGAGTCTGGAAACGCAGTTGGGCCACTGGCGAGACGATTCTCGATTACTGATTCACTCAAAATTATTATTGTTCATGATGAACTTGATCTTGAACCCGGTGTTGTAAAAATTAAATCCGGGGGCGGGCTTGCTGGGCACAACGGCTTGCAATCCATAAAGCAGCATTTAAAAACACAGGACTTTATTCGCGTGCGAATCGGCGTCGGCAAGCCTGCTTCAAAAGAAGCTGGTGCCGATCATGTGTTGTCAAAGATTCCTGCGCTCGAACGCGAACTGCTCGATATTTCGGTACAAATTGCTGCTGATGCAGTGCAACTGATTATTGCCGAAGGTCTTGATGCCGCAATGCGCAACATCAATGCCCGCTAGGGCACCGAGCAATGACCGTTTTAGGCGCACTCGCTTCGACATTTAGTTTCGATCCAGCACTGAGTGCAGCGCTCGGAGAGAAAAGCGCTTCAATTGTTTGTGCCGAACACACATGGCCATTGTTGCTTTCGGGTTTAACACAACGCACTGAAAATGAATTAGTAATCGTCGCAGCACCAACCGGATTAATGGCAGGGCAACTCCGCGATGACCTCGTCGCGTTTCTGCCCGAGCGAGATGTTGTTCTCTTTCCGGCGTGGGAAACCTTGCCGTTTGAGCGAGTGAGCCCGAATGTTGAAACAATGGGCAAACGACTCGAGGTTTTGTGGCGAATTAAAAATGATCCGCCGAAAATAATTGTGACGGGTGTGCGTGCTTTACTGCAACACCTCAGCAACACCGTGGTTGAACCGCTAGTAATAAAACAAAAAACACAGGTTGATATGGATGAATTAATCTCGACACTTGCCCGTTTTGGTTATCGTCGCGAAGAACTCGTTGAACACCGCGGCGAATTCGCGCGGCGCGGTTCAATCATCGATGTATTTCCGTCTACGGCTGACACGCCAATTCGCATCGATTTGTGGGGAGATGAAGTTGATCGACTGACCACGTTTAACGTCAACGATCAGCGCAGCACTGACGACTTAGACAGCGTGCAGATATTTCCCGCACGCGAATTAATTATCAATGCAGATGTCGCCGCTCGTGCACAAAACTTGATCTCCGAAGAACCTTGGGGTCAAGAAAATTGGGAGCGCATCGCTCAAGGTATGACTTTTGACGGCATGGAGTCTTGGTTGCCATGGGTTGCAACAGATAGCAAAGTATTAACTGATGTATGCGCCGAGTCAGCCTCGGTTCATATCGTGCTGATTGAGCCACGAAGATTGCGCGACCGCGCACGCGATTTGATCGCCGAAGAAGATGATCTAGCACGGGCATTGGCATCAACATGGTCGCGAGATCCTGATCAGAAATATCCGAGACTGCACTCAGAAATTGAATCGTTTCTTAAAAACACAAATGCCGAGTCGATAATTTCGCTTAGCCCTGTTGCTGATTCTCCTGGTGCAACGAGCATTGAATCATCAACTTGGGGTCAAGCCACTGGCGACACCGAAGCGCTCGCCAACAGAATCTTGCGATTTGTCACCAAGAAGTTTCGTGTGATAATCGCAGCCGACACACAAAGTTCAGCGCAAAGATTTTTCGAAGTATTAACTCTTGAAGGCGTCACGGTTCGATTGCTTGAACAACAGGCAACTGCAATCACGAGCCCAGGTGTTTCGATCGTTGTTGCGTCACTTCATAGTGGCTGCATTATCAACGCTCACGATCTGGCGATAATCACAGAAAGTGATTTGACAGGTCGACGGCGAACACATCGCCATACCAAACCAGTAAAACGAAACTCATTAAGCGTTTTTGAAGATCTCAAACCTGGCGACTACGTAGTGCACCATGTGCATGGAGTCGGCAAATATCTCGGCATGTCAAAACAGTCGATGGGTGGTGTTGAACGCGACTACATGCAGTTGCAATACAACAACGGAAATCTATATGTACCAACCGATCACATTGATGCTATTCGACAATACATCGGCGGAGAAACTCCAACTCTGAATCGCATGGGTGGTTCTGATTTTGCAAAATCCAAGGCACGTGTGCGAAGTGCGGTTCGTGAAATTGCCCAAGAACTTGTCGTGCTTTATCAACGTCGCGTAACTGCTGCCGGTCATGCTTTTGCCAGTGACACTGCATGGCAACATGAGATGGAAGCGGCATTTCAATTTGTTGAAACGCCAGACCAACGAATCGCGATCATCGATACCAAAGCAGACATGGAGCGCGAAGTTCCAATGGATCGGCTTGTTTGCGGCGATGTAGGTTTCGGCAAAACCGAAGTCGCTGTGCGCGCTGCATTTAAATGTATTCAAGATGGAAAGCAAGTTGCAGTTCTTGTGCCGACGACTTTGCTCGCAACCCAACACGGCACAACTTTCACCACACGTTTTACCGGATATCCAATTCGAGTTGAAGTGCTCTCAAGATTTTTGACAGCCAAGCAAGCAAAGCAAGTTCTTCAGGGTCTTGAGTCTGGACAAATTGATTGCGTGATTGGCACACATCGATTGCTTCAAGAAGGCGTGAAGTTTAAAGATCTTGGACTTTTAGTTGTTGACGAAGAACAGCGATTCGGTGTGCAGCACAAAGAGCAAATGAAACAACTCAAAACAAACGTCGATGTTTTGACTCTCACTGCAACGCCGATACCGCGGACACTTGAAATGAGTCTTGTGGGCATTCGAGATTTGTCTTTGCTCAATACTCCCCCTGCAGATCGACAGCCGATTCTTACTTTTGTTGGTGAAGAAGACGACCGTGTCGCAACTGAAGCGATTCGTCGCGAGTTGTTGCGTGATGGCCAAGTATTTTGGGTCCATAACCGAGTTCGCTCGATCGAAGACCGTGCACGTGAGTTGCGCGAGTTGGTGCCAGAAGCACGAATCATCGTGGCACACGGGCAAATGGATGAAGCAAAACTCGAGCGAGCCGTGCAAGATTTCTGGGAAGGAAAATACGACGTGCTGGTGTGCACGACAATTATTGAGAGCGGCATTGACATGCCAACTGTCAACACACTCGTCGTCGAGCGCGCCGACTTATTGGGCCTCGGACAACTGCATCAACTTCGCGGCCGAGTTGGTCGAAGCGGGCAACGCGCTTACGCATATTTGTTTCACCCTCGCGATAGAGCGCTTTCAGAGCACGCATACGAGAGGCTTCGCACGATCGGTGAAGCGACAGAACTTGGCAGTGGATTCAAAATCGCGATGCGCGATCTCGAAATCCGCGGGGCAGGAAACCTGCTCGGTGAAGCGCAAAGTGGTCACATCGCCGCAGTTGGATACGACCTCTATTGCCAACTTGTCACTGAAGCAGTCGCCGAAATGAAAGGTGAGGTGCCGAAGATTCCGGTTGAACTAAAAATTGATGTTCCAATCACCGCGTTTTTACCGAATGATTATGTCGCAAAAGAAGAGTTGCGCCTTGATGCATATAGGCGTCTCGTGGCTGTTCGAACTCATGCCGATGTTCAAGACATCAAAGCAGAATGGCAGGATCGCTTCGGTGAGTTGCCTGAGCCAGCCAAGTCTCTGTTGATGGTTGGCTCACTTCGCGCCGAGTGCCATCGCATCGGTCTGCGTGAAATTATTGTCTCAGATAATCGTGCCAAACTATCGCCGATCACTCTTAAGGCCAGCGAGTCAATGCGCCTTGTGCGATTGTCACCATCAGCAACATATCGCGAGCAATCCAAAGATCTAAGCATTGCGATTCCGCGCGGTCAAGAGCCAGCAACATATCTAGTCGGCTTCATGCAAGAACTTGTCGAAGAAGTGGCACTAGGGTAAGTGCGATGAAAAATAACAAAACAAATACTTCTAGTCTCATAACAACTACTTTTGTGGCCCTTGCAGTTGTTTTATCAAGTTGCGGCTCAACTACAAACTCCGCCGCAGAAATTGGCAGCTCAAAAATTTCGCGAGATGAACTTGAACTTACGGTTAAAGAACTTAGCGACGCAGGACAAACTCCAGTGGTTGACGGTGAAGTTGCTGGCGATACCGCGCGAAGTGTGCTCACCGCTCTAATTCAAGGTGCTGCCGCAGATGTAATCCTCAAGAAATATGGACAAGAGATAACCAAAGCCGACCGTGACAAAATCGACGCGACGATCAAGCAAAATACCGATACAACATCATTCAGCGATCACCTGAAAGAATTGATTATTGAATTAAATGCTGGAGGTCTAGCCCTCAAGCGCATTGTTGCACCAGATGCAAAAACAGCAGCAAAGATGTACGACGAAGCACCTGCGTCACTCGGCGTGATGTGTGTTCGACATTTAGTCGTCAAAGAAGAAGCAAAGGCTAAAGAGGCTCTGAAGAAAATTACAGATGGTGCAGATTTCGCAACTATTGCCGGAGAATATTCGATTGAACCAAATGCAAAAGTATCTGGTGGCGCACTTTCTGGCGAAAAAAATGCTTGCATGTTGCTCAGCGAATATCAAAGTAGTTTTGATCCTGACTTCACGGCTGGTGCACTACTTGCCAAGCCAGGTATTCCAACCGGCCCGGTTAAATCAAGTTTCGGATATCACATTATTTTGATTCGACCATTTGTTGAAGTAGCGACAGACATCTCGGCGTTACTTGAAGCAAACGCTGGAGAACTTCTTTTAAACGGATACATCACAACATCAAAGATCAAAGTTGACTCTGCCTACGGCCACTGGAATTCAGCTCGTGGCGCCATCGTCGCAAACTAGTTTGGTACGCCCATGACGGCGCAAATCACAATTGTTGGTCTTGGCCCAGGCTCGGCTGGCTCGATAAACCACGAGACTTTACAAGCAATTGAGCGAATCAAATTTCGATACGTTCGAACGAATCGTCATCCAACTTCTCATCTCGTAGAAGGTGCCGTGAGTTTTGATGATGAATACGAACGACATGAATCATTCAGTGATGTCTACGTAGCGATCGCTACGAGACTCGTGACGGCGGCGCATCAACATGGCGAGATTCTCTATGCTGTGCCGGGTTCGCCACTAGTGCTTGAGCAAACCGTGCAACATTTGCTTAATGACGAAACTGTCAAAGTCGTGTTGGTGCCTGCGATGAGTTTCTTGGATGTCGCATGGAGCGAACTAAAAATTGATCCTGTTAATGCAGGCGTGCGAATGATCGATGGACATCTTTTTGCAGAGCTTGCCGCGGGCGACAGTGGTCCACTGCTTGTTGCGCAATGCCACGCGCAGTGGGTGCTTTCGAACATCAAACTTGCTCATGAGTCTGCAACAGGCGATGAACCAGTTGTAATTTTGCATCACCTTGGATTAGACGATCAGCGCATTATTCATACGACTTGGCAAAACCTTGATCGCGAAATTCAGCCAGATCATTTAACGACGCTGTACATTCCGCGACTCGCCGAGCCAGTCGCGGCAGAAATGGCACGACTGCATGTACTGGCTCGAACTTTGCGCGAACAGTGCCCATGGGATCGTGAGCAGACACACGAATCACTCGTTCGCTATTTGATCGAAGAAACTTATGAGGTCGTAGATGCGATCAATCAACTTGATGTTGATGATCCGTCAACTGACGACGCCTTTATTGAAGAGCTTGGAGACTTGTTATATCAAGTCGAGTTTCACGCCACTATCGCCGAGCAACAGGGTCGATTCAGCATCGCCGATGTTGCTAATTCAATACATGAGAAATTAGTGCGCAGACACCCACATGTATTTGGCGATGTGACTGCAGATTCAGCAGACCAAGTCGTCTCAACTTGGGATGCTATTAAACAACAAGAACGCGGCGAAGTTGACAGCAAATCAGTATTTGATGGTGTCGCAACTGCCGCTCCAGCGCTGATGTATTCAACCAAACTACAAAAGCGTGCCGCAGAGCAAGGTTTTGATTGGCCAAATAGCGACGGCGCATACGAAAAAATCGCCGAAGAGATTGCTGAACTGCGTGAAGCTGTACTACTAAATAGTGACCCTCAAGCCGTGCTAATGGAGCTTGGTGATGTGCTATTCAGCGTTGTCAATTTATCTCGTCACCTCAAAGTCGATGCAGAGACGGCACTGCGCAGCGCATCTGAAAAATTCAAGGCAAGATTTGAAAAAGTTGTTGAACTCGCAACGCAACGAAATCTTGATTTAACAAAGTGTTCGCTTGCTGAACTTGATGAACTTTGGAATGAGATAAAGTTACTGTTATGACAGCAATTACAAACATACTCGGACGTGAAGTTTTGGATTCGCGTGGCAACCCGACTGTAGAAGTTGAAATATTGCTCGAGTCAGGTGCAACGGGTCGAGCCATTGTTCCTTCTGGTGCATCAACTGGCGAACACGAAGCAGTTGAATTACGCGATGGCGGAAAGCGTTTCTTGGGCAAAGGTGTGTTGCAAGCAGTAGCCAATATCAATAACGAAATTCGCGACACTGTAATTGGATTAAATGGCTTAGACCAAAGAGCGTTAGACAATAAATTAATTTCTCTTGACGGCACAGAAAATAAGTCACGACTAGGTGCAAACGCGATACTTGGCGTGAGCCTTGCAGTTGCGAGAGCGGCATCAAGTTCTCGAAATCTACCGTTGTATAAATCAATTGGCGGTGACGACGCAAACACTTTGCCAGTACCAATGATGAACGTGCTCAATGGTGGAGTGCATGCCGACAACAACATCGACTTACAAGAATTTATGATCATGCCAATTGGCGCTTCGCGCTTTAGCGAAGGGCTGCAATGGGGCGTCGAGACTTATCACACACTGAAATCTTTGTTGCGCGCCAAAGGTTTATCAACTGCCGTTGGTGACGAAGGTGGTTTTGCGCCAAACCTTGCGAACAACGAAGAAGCGATCGAATTTCTTGTAGATGCGATCACGCGTGCAGGTTTCAAGCCTGGTGTTGATATTGCCATTGCGCTCGACCCGGCGATGAGCGAACTTTACAAAGACTCGCGCTATCACATGGCTGGCGAAAATAAGATTTTTACTAATGATGAGCTTGTCGAATGGTGGGTGTCGTTGGTTGATAAATACCCGATTGTGTCAATTGAAGATGGCATGGCTCAAGACGATTGGGATGGTTGGGAAGCGCTTTCATCTGCACTTGGTCAGCGAATTCAATTAGTCGGCGATGATTTATTCGTTACGAACACAAAACGACTACAACAAGGCATCGATCGAAAAATCGCCAACAGCATTCTGATAAAAGTAAATCAGATCGGCACTCTGTCAGAGACTCTAGACGCAGTCTCACTCGCAAATACTAAAAATTACACGAGCGTGATGAGTCACCGCAGCGGCGAAACAGAAGACTCAACCATCGCTGATCTGGCTGTTGCAACAAATTGTGGTCAAATCAAAACTGGAGCACCGGCTCGTAGCGACCGTGTTGCAAAATACAATCAGTTATTGCGCATCGAACAAGATCTCGGCACAAACGCTCAATATCCTGTTTTGTTTGGGCACTCCACCAAATAAAGGTTTGTGTAAGCCAGAATATATGAGTGTCGCAAAATAAATCTCAATCTGCCCCGCGACCAAGACCACTAGGCGCCGACCCATCGGCTCGCGTTTCACGAAAAAGTCGCAGTCGGTTTGCGATTGTTCCGCTTGGGACATTGTTTATTGGGGCAGTTCTAGTGGCATTGTCATTTATTCCATTACGCACATGGAATAAGCAGCGCACCCTTGTGGCGCAACGCACCGCACAACTTGCTGCTTACGAAGACATAAATGCTTCGCTTCAAGAAGAAGTTGACAATCTCAAAACTCCACAAGGCGCCAAAGAAGCGGTTCGCTCGCAATTGGGTTACTTATCACCGAGTGAAAAACGAGTTCCACTACTTGACTCACCATCGGCTTCTATCACGTTGCCGGATCGATGGCCATACTCGCTAGTTAGCAACATCTTAAAAATAAAAACCGAAGAAGCGACCCGTGACAAAAGTGTAGGAATTTTAGACACACTTCAGCCGTAATATAAGTCGAGATATAAACTGCAGTAAATAGTTGTAGTTGAGGAGCAATCGTGGCTGGAAGCATTTTAGGCAATCGTGTATTACGTAAAGAAGACCCGAAGTTTTTGACATCTGGTGGCAAATACATCGAAGATCTCAATGACGAACCGATGTTCGCAGGAGCGTTGCATGTAACTTATGTTCGATCAACTGTTGCTCACGCAAAAATTATAAATATTGATTTGTCTGAATGCAAAAATGCGCCCGGTGTAGTTGCAGTTTTTACTGCCCAAGATTTGGGTCTTGAAGAAGAATCTTCCGGTTTTAACGCCGCGGCCAAGCGCGCGCATTTAGCAATCGGCAAAGTTCGTTGGGTTGGCGAACTCGTTGCCGCAATAGTCACAGAGCGCGCCGATCAAGGCGAAGACGCAGCCGAACGGGCGATTATTGATTACGAAACTCTCGAGCCGCTAATTGATGTAGAACATGCGATGACGAGCACGAATTTAATTTACGAAGAATGTGGCACCAACATCGTCATGGGCACAGTCGAAATGGGAATGCCAGACAATACGGGTGACGAACTTTTCAAAGACTGTGAAGTTGTCGTCAAGGGTCGGTTCATGAATCAGCGCGTTGCCCCGTGCCCACTTGAGGCACGCGGTTCGGCAGCAGCATGGATAGACGGCCGGCTAGTTCAATGGATCTCAACACAACACGCTCAAGGTGTGCGTAACGAAGTTGTCAAGGCGAACAAAATTGATGCCGAGAAAGTGCGAATCATTACTCCAGATGTGGGTGGTGGGTTTGGTGCAAAAATCAGTGCATACTCAGAAGAATTATTGCTCGGCAATATTTCAAAACATGTCGGCAAACCAGTGCGTTGGCGTGAGACGCGCAGCGAATCAATGGTTGGCCTCGGACACGGTCGCGCGCAACTGCAATATATAACTATCGGCGGCACCAAAGCTGGCCGAGTTACTGCGTACCAGTTGAATGCAATTCAAGATTCGGGCGGCTGGGTTGACGTCGGTACTGTGCTTGCGCCATTCATGACTCGGCCAATGGCTCAAGGCGTTTACGACATCGAAAAAATGGAATGTCGAACAACATCTGTAGTTACTAACACGACACCGATCGTTGCTTACCGAGGAGCAGGTCGACCTGAAGCAACAGCGGCAATTGAACGCGCAATGGATTTATTTGCAGCCGAGATCGGCAAAGACCCAGTTGATGTTCGTCGAATGAATTTGATACCAAAATTTATGCAACCATTCGCGACAAAAATTGGACATGTTTACGATGTTGGCGACTACGGCACTGCTCTTGACAAAGCACTTGCTGTTGCTAAATATTCCGAGGCGCGTGCCGAACAAGCCGAGCGACGCAAGCGTGGCGATAAAATTCAACTCGGTATCGGCGTGAGTGTCTACGTCGAGATAACTGGCGGAGTCGATCCAATGCAAGAGCATGCCAAGGTCAACGTATTACCAAACGGCAAAGCGGTCGTCTACACAGGTACTTCACCGCACGGGCAGGGTCACGTCACTTCGTGGGCAATGATCGCCAGCAGTGAAACCGGTATCTCTATCGAAGACATAGATGTTGTTTGGGGCGACAC
>JAPKZT010000227.1 GCA_026393655.1 Actinomycetota bacterium
CCGCGACAGTAAAAGAGGCGATGTGTATGGGGGCATTCCCAGTTCAGACTTCAACCTCGTGCGCCGGAGAATGGTTCACAAATGGAGCAACTGGCATTCTGGTGGAACCAAATCAAATCACAAATACCGCGGCTGCGTTGATGAAAGTACTCAGAGATGACGAATTAGTTGAATCTGCGCTGATTGACAACTTGATCAAGGCCGAGCAATTATTTTCGGAAATCGTGTTAAAAGAAAAAGCTAAAAAGCTGTATTCTTCAATCATTGAAACAAAAAATCTGTCATGAAATCAGTTTTAGTAACCGGAGCAGATGGATTTTTGGGTAGCCATGTTTTGCGCGATTTGACTCGACGTGGATTTAATGTTTTTCCTATGCGTCGGATAGATGGAGACGTAACTAAAAGCACCACTTGGGAAACATTTCCTGCGTCTGATTATCTAGTTGATCTTGCGGGGTTGACGTTTGTTCCGGCAAGTTGGCAAAACCCAACCAATTTCGTGCAATCTAACTCTGTTAGTACATCACACGCATTAGATTTCTGTCGAAAAAACAAAACCAAGATGATTTTTTTGAGTACGTACTTGTATTCATCCAAACTGCGAACCCCAATTAAAGAGACAGACGAAATTGATCCAGCAAATCCATATGCCTTGTCAAAACTTCTTGGTGAACAACTCTGCTCATTTTATGCAAAGCAATTCGGAGTAGAAGTAATCATCCTGCGGCCGTTTAATGTATTTGGATCTGGACAAAATTTGAGATTTCTCATTCCATCTATTATTTCGCAGGCAATAAAAGGCGATGAAATTAGTGTTTTGGATATTCGGCCAGCGCGCGACTTTGTGTTTATTGAAGATCTACTTGATGCGGTCTATAAATCATTAACAACAGATTTGCGCTTTGGGATTATCAACGTGGGTACTGGCGTCGCGTCCACTGTTGAGCAATTGATATTTTCGTTAGCCGAGGTAATTGGTCGTAAGTTAACGATAAATTCTTCGAACCAAGAAAGATTCGGTGAAATTAACTTAACCCAAGCTGATATTTCTCAAGCGAAGCTTCTACTCGGATGGCAACCAAAATGGTCTCTGTCTGATGGGCTTCGGGAGGTTTGGAGAGATACACAAGGAAATAAAGTTTTATGATTTCTAATGAATGTTAGAGTTTGAGTGATGTCTGCTGATTTAATTCACACACTTGAGTTGGCAGGTGGCTGCATTGCATTTGGGTTGCTGGTGATCAGGTTTTCTCGGCGACGCAAAATCAGTTTCAGGTACACGACTGGTTGGTTAATGATCTGTGCGCTCGGCGTGTTCGCGTCGTTGCTTTTGCCGATGATGACGCCATTGGCAACCTGGCTCCAACTTTCACCAATCGCATTGCTAATAGCCATTACGGCGGTGGGTGTGGCGTTGTTGTTTTTGCAACTAACAGTGAGCATTTCAGGAAATCAACGCCGGGTTGATTCGTTGGCCCAAGAGACTGCATTATTGCGCGAAAAGATTGAACGTCTTCAAGCAAATAAAAAAAAGTAGACCTAGCAGTGCGAAAATCTCCACTTGTAGTGGTGCCGGCCCTGAACGAACAGGCAACTATTCGTAGTGTTGTCCTCGCGATAAAAAAACTGGGCTACGACGTTGTCGTCGTTGATGATGGCTCTGGAGACAAGACGGCCGAATTAGCAAGTCAAGCTGGCGCAGTCGTCTTGCGGATGAAACTTAACTTAGGTGTTGGTGGCGCATTGCGATGTGGTTTTAGATATGCAATGAACGAGGGGTATGACGCAGTAATTCAGTGCGATGCCGACGGCCAACATCCTGCGAGCTACCTCAACGAATTAGTAGATATCTGGAAATCAACCTCAGCACATTTGGTTATTGGTAGTCGATTTAGAGATACGCAGGAATCGATGAAAGTTGCATGGCATCGACGACTTGCAATGCATGTTCTTGGTTTTATTGCATCGCGTGCGTGCAAGACGAGAATTACCGATTCAACATCTGGTTTTCGATTGATTGCCAAACCGTTACTAAATGAATTCGCCAAGTCGTTTCCAAGTCATTACCTAGGCGACACATTTGAAGCAAACGTCGTTGCCGGTAGAGCTGGTTATACAGTGAAAGAAATCGCAGTACCGATTACCGAGCGTCAGGCAGGTAAGTCTTCGACAGGGTCAGGCAGATCGGTAATGCTGATCTTGCGAAGTGTTTTAGTAGTTGTATTCGGATTGCATTTCAATATTGGAAGGTTTAATCCGCAAGCAGTAAGACACCCGAGCACAAAGCACTAATTCAGTAAACTTTGCTCCGATTGTGAAATTTGCCTGAAAACAAGGCAAACTTAAGCAACAACAGATGATGTCAATTTGATGGTGTCAATTTAATAAGGAGATGAAAATGAAAACAGCAGTAATCGTCGATGCAGTTCGCACACCGTGTGGAAAACGAAATGGTCGGTTGAAAGATTGGCACCCAGTTGATCTGTCGGCGCATGCATTGAAGGCGCTTATTGATCGCACTGGGATTGATCCGGCCTTAGTAGATGATGTTGTTATGGGATGCGTAATGCAAGTTGGTGAGCAAAGTTTGAACATTGCTCGTAACGCAATTCTTGCTGCTGGTTGGCCCGAGAGTGTGCCTGGCACAACTGTTGATCGTCAGTGTGGCTCAAGTCAGCAAGCTGCGCACTTCGCTGCTCAAGGCGTGATGGCTGGTGCGTACGACATTGTCGTTGCTGCTGGTGTTGAAGTGATGTCGCGCGTGCCGATGGGCGCGTCAATTGCCGAAGGTAAGCACGGGTTTCCGTTTGGCCAAACTGTGCAATCGCGTTATGCCGCCGATGGCGGACTTGTAAATCAGG
>JAPKZT010000110.1 GCA_026393655.1 Actinomycetota bacterium
GCCTTTAGAAGTCATGGTGTCGCCTCTTTTCGACCCAGTTGTCGTGCAACAAAAGATTGATGCGTTGATAAAGCGTGATAACGAATTCGCTCAGCGTGCTGAGGTGCTTGAACGAGAGCAACAGATAAGTAAATATGGCGCGCCCCGAGTGTATGAGTTTCCACCTAATACGTCGCAAGTACATGTCACTAACTGGGTGCATCGCGGATGGTTGCGTCCATTGCGATTCGTCTACAGAAATACGCCACGATCATTGCGAAAAATCTTGAAACGGCTTTGGACATGAGCAAAATACTTGTCGTAACAGATGCTCGCCAAGCAAACTTTAGTGATCTTCGGGCTAGCCACAAATCGCTGGTTGTTTCTGGTTCTCGCTCAATTATTTGGATTGTTGCAGGCATATCACCCGAAGCGCTTAAGAAACTCCGTCGGCGATTTTCGTTTGGTCGAGTTCAAGTTGTCGACAAATTCGAATTAACTTTTGATGATAAAGATGACAAATCGGCTGGCATCGATTTAGTGATCTTTTTAAGTTCGGGCGACGGGTTACAACGTGAATCTTTAGTCCCCGTGTCTGAACTCTTTTCGCAAAATCCAGAGATTGATTTGCTTTATGGAGATTCAGGACATCCAACTAACGAAAAAGCCGAGCCGCTAATTTTTGCAAGACGACCTGGATGGTCTCCCGAAAGACTGCGCGCGCATTGTTATGTTGGCGAAACTCTCGCAGTACGCACTGGTCTTGTCGTATGCAGCGGCGGAATTGATGATTTAGCAATACGACACCCGCACGACCGCGCGTTTCATCTGACCGAAAATGCAAAAAATGTTCGGCGCTTCGCTGAAGTCTTGACAATCGCCAAGTCGAGCGATTCTCGTCCGTCGGCATCATTGCAGGCGGTTGTTGATCACTGTCAGCGGCAAGGCATTGAAGCCGATTGCGAACTTGATCCGTCGACTCCAAGCGTGCGAGTTAAACGCCGCATGACCAAGCAACCTAGCGTTGCAGTGATTATCCCTACAAGAGGTACCTCAGCTGAAGTTTTTGGCCAGCAACGAGTACTCGTGGTTGAAGCAGTACGAAGTTTGTTTGAAAAGTCAACTTACCAAAACTTTAATGTTGTCATAGTGGCTGATACGCCAACACCGAAAACAGTTGTCGAGGCATTGCAACAAATCGGCGGTTCGCGATTACAAGTGATTAATTACGACAGACCATTTAATTTCGCAGAGAAAAATAATATCGGCGCGATGTCTTGCGAATCTGATTTAATTTTGTTGCTCAACGACGACACCGAGATCATCACCGCTGATGCGCTTGAAATAATGGTTGCGATGTTTAACGATTCGCAGGTCGGCGTTGTTGGGCCAATGTTGTTGTTTGAAGACGCGACAATTCAAAGTGCTGGACACATTTTCAGCCCAGATCCGACTGACCTCTATCGAGCACGCAGCCCCGAGACGGCTGGGCCGCAAAACTTGTTGCGAGTGCAACGGGAGGTTTCAAGCCTGATTGGTGCGTGCATGTTGATTCGTCGAGATGTCTTTGAACAAGTCGGCGGACTTTGTCTAAGTTTCCCTGGCAACTGGAACGACATTGACTTCTGTCTAAAAGTGCAACTCGCTGGTTTCCGTGTGGTTTTTACGCCGCATGCACAGTTGTTTCATTTTGAATCAAAGACGCGAATTGCTAAGCGAGTTGATGCTGAAGTCGGCAAACTTGGCGCGAGATGGGGATCGGTGCTGGATGATGATCCTTATTTCAACCCGAATTTGCAGCGCTACACAAATATTTGGAAGACGGATTCAACTTCAAAACGCACGCTGGATGAGGCGCTAGCGATCTGATTATTTAGTGTTGGCAGTTGGCCCGACTGCGCCGATCGCGTCAAAATAATCTAGATGCGCTTGCACCACATGAATTACATCAACATCCTCTAAAACTTCGATTCGGTTCTGCTCGGCTGCTCCAAGTAAATATGCAGCGACGGTTTGTTCGTCAATCACAATTTCTTCAACGATGTCTTGGCGACGATCAACGACCCCACTTGGCTGCAAACCTTTGTCATGCAGCCAGCGCATATGAAAAACCAGCAACTTACGTAGTTCAGAATATGTCAAGCGAGCTTGCGTGTCGCCTGGCAATCGATCGGCGACGAACTGAGTTGCCTGCTCGAGTTCATAAACTGCTCGCGGCGCCACGCTGTCGAGACGGCGAGCCTCACGGCCGACTGTTACAGCGGCGATTGCAAAGACCAACGCAGCAGCAATAACGCTGGCAAAAATTAGAACCGCAGACATGCGGTGCAGTGAGTTTTAGATGCCGATGCGTTGCGCAAGAAGTTCACGATGGTAAGTCGGATCTCCGAACAGCAACTCACTTGACTTAGCTCGCTTGAAATAAAGGTGTGCTGGGTGCTCCCATGTGAAACCGATACCGCCGTGAATTTGAATATTCTCAGCAGCAGCGTGAAAGTAAGCCTCTGAGCAATACGCCTTTGACAACGACGCAACTGATGGCAACTCTTCGTTCATTTCGCTCGCACACCACATGCCGTAATAAGCGGCTGATTTTGCCGACTCAACTTCAAGCAACATGTCGGCGCACTTGTGTTTGATCGCTTGAAATGAACCGATTGGCCGACCGAATTGCACGCGAACTTTTGCGTACTCGACAGCCATGTCAAGAACTTTTTGTGCACCACCAACTTGCTCTGCTGCAAGTGCGACAACAACAAGATCATTGACGAGAGACAGAACATCCCAGCCCTTACCTTCGGCGCCGATCAAAGTTGCCGACACATCGGCGAACTCAAGCTTGGCTTGCTTGCGAGTTTGATCCATTGTTGAAAGTGCTGTGCGAGTCAAGCCTTTTGCGTTGCCATCGACTGCGAATAGCGACACGCCTTTTTTGGTGCGCGCCGAAACGATGATCATCGAAGCGGTGTGGCCGTCAAGCACGAACATTTTTGTGCCAGTTAAAGTAAAACTTGAGCCCGAGCCTTTGGCTTGCATCGTGATACCAGCTTCATCCCACTTGCCCGATGGTTCGACTGATGCGAGCGTTGCAGTTGCTTCACCACTAGCAATGCCAGGAAGATATTTCTTTTTTGCTGCTTCATCACCTGATTGCATCAAAGTGTTCGCTGCCAATACAACTGTCGAGAAAAATGGCGCACAAAGTAGCGATCGACCCATCTCTTCAAGAACGACACCCAACTCGATGTAACTAAATCCCATGCCACCAAACTCTTCAGGAATATGGATGCCCATCAGTCCCATTTGTGAACCCATTTGTGACCACACTGCTGGGTCGAAACCATTTACAGTTTCCATTTGTTCGCGCACCGCGGTCTCGGGAGACTTCGCATCCAAAAATGCGCGGACTGTTTTGCGGAGTTCTTCTTGTTCTTCTGTAAAGGCAAAGTTCATGGGATATATCTTGCCAGCGTCAGAGTGATTTGCGCTAATCGGACGGTTTTGTTGGATCTCTGAGATACTTGTGGAATATGCAAAATAATCCTGTAATAGCTGAATTCAAAGACCCAACATTGCACTGGCGAGATGCCAGCGTTGAAGTGCACAAACTCGTTGTCGGGCCGTTTGATAATAATGTTTTTGTGGTGCGATGTCGAGAGTCGGGTGAATCTGTCTTGATTGACGCTGCGAACGAGCACGAACAACTTTTGGCGCTATGCCAACGCCTCGGTGTCAAACGCGTTCTTGAAACTCATGGACATTGGGATCACATTCAGGCAATCCCCGCACTTAGAGAGGCCGGTTACCAAGTTGCGGTAACCGCCGCTGACGCACCGCGCCTGAAAGATGTTGGGTACGACGTATTTATTGACGACGCCGAAGTGATTGAAGTTGGCAAATTGCGATTGCACGCGATACACAACCCGGGACATACGGAAGGCTCCATTTCATTTGCTGTTTCAAACACTCCACTTTTGTTTACTGGTGACACTTTGTTTCCGGGCGGGCCTGGCAACACCAAACTTGAAGGCGGCGACTTCGCCACGATCATCAATTCGATTGACAATAAGTTGTTTACGTTTCCAGCTGAGACAATTGTCTTGCCTGGGCATGGGCTCGACACAACAATTGGTGACGAACGACCTCAACTTGCTGCGTGGGTTGAGCGCGGCTGGTAGATAATTAATTTCTACTATCGCCATAGTGTAAATAACTTGACGCGCAATTACACTTATGCGGGTGAGCGAACTCTTTCGCATTGACGATCTTCATGCCAAGCCTGCCGAAACCGATACGCAAATTCTGCGAGGTATTTCTCTAACTGTAAACACCGGTGAAGTTCACGCGATCATGGGACCAAACGGTTCGGGCAAATCAACATTAGCGACAACTTTGCTGGGCGCACCCGAATACGAAGTCACTCACGGTCGACTTTTCTACAAAGGTGAAGATATTTCTTTGTGGCCAACCGATGTTCGTGCGAAAGCTGGAATCTTTTTGGCGTTTCAATATCCACAAGAAATTGCCGGCGTGTCGGTGATTCAGTTTTTGCGGCAGTCGCTGTCGGCACGCAAAGGTATCGATCTCTCAGTGCTCGAGTTGCGACTTTCAATAATTAGTTGGATGAAACGCCTGGGCATGGATTCGTCATTTGTGGATCGCTATCTCAACGAAGGTTTCTCAGGTGGCGAAAAAAAGCGCAACGAAATAATGCAGATGGCGATTCTTGAACCAGAACTCGCGATTCTCGATGATCTGCGAATTGTCGCACAGGGAATTCGTGAAGTGCGACAAGATCGCCCAACTCTTGGCATTGTGTTGATCACCCACTATCAACGCCTGCTCGACGAAGTAAAGCCAGACTTCGTGCATATTTTGATTGATGGACGCATTGTCAAATCGGGTGGCATGGAGTTAGCTAGCGAACTAGAGCGCAATGGCTACGACGCTTACCGAACCGAGTCATAAACATGGTCGGTGCAAACACGGCATTTGATGCGGATGTAATTCGCCGAGACTTTCCGGTGTTAGCTCAACAGATCGACGGCAAACCTCTTGTCTATTTAGATAGCGCGAATACTTCGCAAAAACCGAACCTTGTGATCGACACGATGGCAAAGTTTATGCGCGAATCTTACGCACCAATAAATAGAAGTGCGTACACATTGGCTGCGAATGCAACCGAACTTTATGAAGGTGCGCGTAATGCCGTCGCAAAATTTATAAATGCTAACAATTCGCGCGAAATTGTGTTTACAAAAAATGCCACCGAAGCGCTGAATTTAATAGTTCATTCGTGGGGACGAGCGAACTTGCAACGCGGCGATGTAGTTTTGCTAACCCATATGGAGCACCACGCCAACATTGTGCCATGGCAGATGTTGCAACAAGAACGTGGCATCGAATTGCGCTGGGTGCCGTTGACAAGTGATTATCAACTTGACTTGAGTTCGCTACCAACTTTGTTGCTGGGTGCCAAAGCGTTTTCTTTTACATCAATGTCAAATGTGCTCGGCACAATTAACCCAGTCGAAAAACTTTGTAGCGCAGCACATGCGGCAGGTGCTATTGCGATTGTTGATGCATGCCAATCAGTCCCACACTCGCCAACCGACGTGCAAGCGCTAGGTGCTGACTTCGCGATGTTTTCGAGTCATAAAATGTGCGGGCCCTCAGGTCTTGGTGTGTTGTGGGGCCGCGAAGCGCTGCTTGAAGCGATGCCTCCATTTATGGGCGGTGGCAACATGATTTCAGAAGTTCGCCTAGATGGTTTCAAGTGCGCAGAGTTGCCAGCGAAATTCGAAGCAGGCACTCCGGCAATTGCCGAAGTTATTGGTCTCGGCGCAGCAGTTGAATATCTAACAAGCGTTGGCATGTCTAACATTCGTCAGCACGAGATTGCGATGTCAAGTTATGTTCTCGAAATGTTGACGGGCCGGTTTGGCGATGACATCACAATTCACGGGCCGCGCAACCCCGAACTTCGTGGCGCAACATTTAGTTTTGCTTTCCGTGGTATTCATCCACATGATTTGAGTCAGGTGCTTGATCAATCAAATGTTTGTGTTCGCGCTGGACATCACTGTGCTAAGCCGCTAATGAAAATTATCGGCGCTAACGCCACGGCGCGCGCGAGTTTTTATCTCTACAACACGACGGCTGATGCTGACGCACTTGCAGATGCTCTTGACTCTGCGTCAGATATCTTTTAGACAGACGGGTTCAAACGAGGAAACATGC
>JAPKZT010000130.1 GCA_026393655.1 Actinomycetota bacterium
GCACCAGAAAGATGTCCGACTGCTGTCATACATCCACAGTGCGGATCACCGTTAATCAACACAGTGCATGCCCCACAGTCACCCGCATCACAGCCGACCTTTGTTCCGGTAAGAAAGCAGTCTTCTCGCAAGAAAGTTGTAAGTCGCTTCGCACTCGGTTGAGTTTCAACTGATACTCCATTTAGGTTGAACTTAACTGTCGTCATTAGTTCACCACCCACTGTGCTCAAGCGCTCGTTTGACGAGGACTGGCAATAACTTAAAACGGTATTCTGCAGTACATCGAATATCATCTATCGGACTCAACATCGAAAAATCTTCGACTTTGATTTGATCAATTGCCGTTTTAGATTTTCTCTCTCTAATTAGGCGCTCTTCAAGTTTTGCAATTCTCTTTGCAACTGGCGAACATGCGCCGACACAAATTCTCAAATCTGAAATATCGCCTGAAACGTCTCGCCTGATTGAAGTCGCCACCATTGCTAACGAGATCACCAGATATGCCCGCGTCCCAAATTTTTCAAATGAACTTGCGCTGTTCGCTGCGACATCAGGAATGTTGATTGATGTAACGATCTCATTTGTTTCTAGTGCAGTTTTACGATAACCAATAATAAAATCTTCTAATTTTAAGCGACGCGAACCTTTAACAGACATCAGTTCTACTTCTGCGTCTAATGCGAGTAAAGCAGGAATACTGTCTCCAGCCGGCGATGCTGTGCACAAGTTGCCTACAATCGTTGCAGAATTCTGCACTTGAACAGCCCCGATCTGTGTTGCGGCTTGTTTAAGACAGTCAAATCCAGAAGGTAACTTTGTGTTTACAATGTCGGCCCACGTTGTCGTCGCCCCGATCCGCCAAAAACTTTCCTGGAAAGTTATCCCTCTGAGATTTTCAACTAAAGATAAATCGACAATTCGATCTGGCAAGTTTTTACCGACTCGCGAAGGGTATACATCGGTGCCGCCAGCAAGAACCGTACAAATAGAATCATTGATTACTTGGAGGACATCTTCAAGCAAAAGCGGCGCGACATACTCGCCAGTTACCAACATATTTACTCCCCCCTATCTAGTAACTTGCTCGTGTACGAGTAACAACCACACCAACAATACAACTTCTGGAGGTCACTTTGAATACAGCGTTAATAATTGTCGATGTACAAAACGATTTTTGTGAAGGTGGATCGCTCGCCGTAACAGGCGGAGCACAAGTTGCCAGCGATATTTCTAAATACCTCAATGACAATAGGTCGCGATACGACATCGTGGTTGCGACACGAGATTGGCATATTGATCCAAAAGATCATTTTTCAGATTCACCAAACTTTTCGACAACATGGCCACACCATTGTGTCGCAGAAAGCCGCGGCGCCGAATTTCATTCAAACCTTAATGATGTTTGCTCGTTCAATGAAAAAATTGATGTGATCGTTTCAAAAGGACAGTTCACTGCTGCCTATAGCGGTTTTGAGGGTGCAACAGAAAAAGGTGAATCATTGACTTCAATTCTGCGCGATAAAGGAATCACAAATGTCGACATTGTCGGTCTGGCTACCGACCACTGCGATCGAGCGACTGCAATAGATGCAATCAAAGAGGGCTTCAAAGTCAACTTACTTTTGCCCCTGTGTGCTGGAGTCGCGCCAGAAACTACAGTTGCTGCACTTGAAGAGTTGGCAAATCTCGGAGTCGTAATTTCTAAATCGCTCTAGGTCCTAAATTTTCTGTAGAAGAGGTCGCAACCGAGTTGCGATTATTGCGACAAGCAAAACAATCATTTGTGCGTAGACAGTCGAAACATGAAACTGCAAGATGCCTAATGATCCACCGAGCACACAAGCTGCAATCAACATTCCTTTGATCGAGCCTGGCTTACCTAAAATCACAACAAGAAATGAATTGATCAAGAACCTCAAACCAAATTGGGGGCTCAGCGTATTGATTGGTGCAAGTAGTGCGCCTGACAGCCCGGCGATGCCACACCCAACGGCAAACAAACTTGTGCGAACACGATTTCTACTTATCCCCATAGTTTCTGCTAGTTCAGGGTTTGCAACGACTGCTCTCCAACGAACCCCGAGAGTCGTTTGATTCAAAAGCAACCAAATCGCCACAAGAGAAAGTGCGACAACTACGATCACTAACCGCCAAAGCGGAATATTAAAACCCAGAGCAGTAATTGATTTAGAAATTGGGTCATCAACCTGTTTTGGATTTGCAGTATAAATCAGTTGGATGCCTTGACGAATTACTAGAGACAAACCAAATGTCACCAACAGTGTGTCTAATGGGCGCATATACAGTCGCCTAATCAAAACGAATTCGGCAAACGCACCGATGAGCGCTGCCACAAAAGGTGCTACCACAATCCCAACTAGTGATGACCCAAACCAATCTTGTATCTGAAACGCTGTATAGGCGCCGATGAGAATAAACTCGCCGTGCACCAAGTTGACGATGTTGAGAAGACCAAAACTGAAATGTAGCCCAAGTGAAATCAACAAGAATGTCGCGATTAGTGCAACGACGCTGAAAGAATCAACTGGAAGAAATAAAGACAAAATCACACGGCCAACAGTTTTTCTAGAAGACCGCTACTGTGCATTTGATTGACATCTCCAGATGCAACTATTCGACCTCGCTCCATGACATGTCCCTGAGTTGAAAGGGCTAACGCAGTGTCAAGATTCTGTTCGACTATCACTATTGAAACCATCTTTGAAATAACTTTTAGTGCTTCCACAAGTTGCTCACGCACGACTGGCGCAACACCCTCTGTTGGTTCGTCCATCAGCACAATTGAAGGACCAGAAGAAAGAGCCATCACGAAGTTCAACATTTTGCGTTGGCCGCCTGAAAGCGTCTGTGCATGCTGCGAGAGCCGTTCACTAAGCGCTGGAAAAAGTTCTAGTAATTCTTCCTGTCGTTGCAGATTGTTTGCGTCAAATCTTCGCGCAAGTCTTAGATGCTCATCAACGGTCAGTCCAGCAAAAA
>JAPKZT010000214.1 GCA_026393655.1 Actinomycetota bacterium
CTCGATCGTGGCAAGGGCATTCCGTTTGAGGGCAACTACACGAGTTGGCTAGAACAAAAGCAAGAGCGACTTGGGCGCGAAGAAAAAGCGAACGAAACTCGGCGACGAACATTACAACGCGAACTTGACTGGGTGCGTATGGCCCCGAAAGCGCGTCAGTCAAAAGGCAAGGCGCGACTTGCCGCCTACGACAAGTTGCATGCTGAAGCCCAAGCGGCCGAACGCGATGACAATAAATTAGAAATTGCGATTCCACCTGGGCCACGATTAGGCGATGTCGTAATCGAAATCAAGAATCTTTCTAAAGGATACGGCGACAGATTATTGATCGAAGATCTGACATTTAATTTGCCACCAGCAGGAATTGTCGGAATCATCGGCGCAAACGGCGCAGGTAAGACAACTCTGTTTCGCATGATCACTGGCCAAGAGAGCCCAGATTCTGGCTCTGTCACCGTTGGCGACACTGTTTCTTTGAGTTACGTTGACCAAAGTCGCGACACACTCAACGCAGATGCTTCTGTCTACGAAGAAATTACCGCGGGTGTCGAAGTGATGAAAGTTGGCAATCGCGAAATCAACGGTCGCGCATATGTTGCAAGTTTCAACTTCAAGGGCAGCGATCAGCAAAAACGTGTCGGAGATCTCTCTGGTGGCGAACGAAACCGAGTGCACTTGGCCAAACTTTTAAAAAATGCTGGCAATGTGTTGTTGCTCGACGAACCAACTAATGATTTAGATATTGATACTTTGCGTGCGCTTGAAACTGCACTTGAGAGTTTTCCTGGTTGTGTGGTCGTGATCAGTCACGATCGTTGGTTCTTGGATCGCATCGCGACGCATGTTTTGGCTTTCGAAGGCGACAGCCAAGTTCGCTGGTTCGAAGGAAACTTCTCCGATTACGAAGTATGGCGCAAGAAAGAACTCGGAATCTCTGCTGACCAGCCGAGGAGAATAAAATACAAACCTCTCTCGAGAAAATAACTTGCGCGAAAACAAATGACTTCACCAGCCGTTCGCATAATCCGCATTTCATGCGCTGTAATTTTCGTCTTAGGCATCGCTGGCATGATCATTTCATCAGTAGCCGGCAACAACGTCGGTGTCGTTACAACAATCGGGGTTACGACCGCTATCGCAGCAGTCGTGTTATTGATCGCAACAGTTGCAGCAACTAATACGCGGCTTGAAGTATTTAACGAAGCACAAGCACAACGGCTTGAGAGAAAAATTACAGCGCTCGTAAAATCAGGAACTGACGAAACATCACTTCGCTCAATTGTTCGAGATGCGACAAAACTTGGTCGTCGACCTTGACTAGTACTGAAAATTTGAAGCACTTAGACGACGCGCAATTCGCAACATATCTAGCGACCGAAACTGGCAAGCGTCTTGTCGAATTAAGAAAAGAACTCGTGAGCAGAGGCTTCTACGGCTGGGATTTAAAAGATGCCGGTGACGCAATGGCGCAAGAGTTTTTGATGACACAACTTCGCGAACATCGCCCCGACGATGCGGTGCTTAGCGAAGAAGCAACCGACAGCGCAGCGCGACTTTCTGCCGACCGCGTTTGGATAATTGATCCACTTGACGGCACGCAAGAGTTCAGCGAACCCGAGCGACAAGATTGGGCAGTGCATGTCGCGCTGTGGCAACGCGACGAAACAAACAACGGCGACCTCGTTGCAGGTGCAGTGAGTTTGCCGGCAATCGAGTTGACACTTAGTACCGACCCACCGCATGTGTCGCCCGAAAAACTAGACCGACCACCACGACTCGTAACCTCTCGCACCCGCACTCCACGTGAAGCTGTGATTGTTGCAAATGCGCTGGGCTGCGATGCAATGCGACTCGGATCAGCCGGCGCAAAAGCGATGTCTGTCGTTCTTGGCGAGTGTGACATTTATCTACATTCGGGTGGTCAACATCAATGGGATTCTGCTGCGCCGGTTGCAGTCGCGAGTCGCGCGCGCCGCAGGCTTTTTTACAAGTCGAATTGATGGCTCGCCACTAATTTATAACGATTCAGATACTTGGTTGCCAGATTTAATTATCTGTCGCGCCGATCTGGCTGAGTCAGTTCTCACAGCGTTGCATAAATCTGCCCGATAAACGGCAGACTAATCCGATGACTGATCTTGACTGGGGCGCATTCAGCGATAACCCACCGTGGGTTTTAGATCGTAACCAAATTGACTGGCTGGCAATTGCGCCAGTTTTGCGTCAAGCCGCGCGCAAAGAAGTACCCGTGCTGATGAAGCCTTCGCGAGTTCCACCTGTGTTACGGCTGTTAGTTGTAATGCGAGTGCTTTTGGCCGCCCTACTGCCGTGGCTTTGGCACAAAAAATTGAATCATTACAAATCTGACAAAGATTCACGACTTGATATTTCAAAGCGAATGCGCAAGGCTGTAGAAAAACTTGGATCAACGTATATAAAACTTGGCCAAATAATTTCAAGTGGTGAAGGATTATTTCCGACCGAACTTGTCGATGAATTTAAACTTTGTCGCGATCAAGTGCCAGCAGAGTCATTTGCAGATGTGCGCAAAGTCGTCGAGCAGGACCTCGGTGGAAAAATCGCCGATACTTTTGCATTCTTTGAAACGACACCACTAGCGGCCGCTTCAATTGCGCAAGTTCATTTGGCTCGCCTGCGCACTGGCGAAACCGTCGTAGTAAAAGTTCAACGACCAAGAGTGATCGACCTAGTACGAAAAGATTTGAAAGTTATGTCTTGGCTTGCACCACACCTTGTGGGTCGGTTGAAGATTGCGGCACTGGCTAACCCTCCGGCATTAGTTGAGTTATTCGCTGAAACAATTGTTGAAGAACTTGATTTCAGAATGGAAGCCGACAACATGATCGACATCTCTCGCATTCTGCGAGATTTAAATCAAACCGGCTACATCGTTCCGCGTCCGCACCCAAAATTAGTTACTCAGCGCGTTTTGGTTATGGAGCGACTTGAAGGTTTCAAATTTGATGATGTCGTCGGCATGAAAAACGCTGGCATTGATACAGAAGCGGTGATTCGCACAGGGATGATTGCATTTATGGAAGGCGCGATGGTTCATGGCGCTTTTCATGGAGACCTACATGGTGGAAACCTTTTCGTTATGAAAGATGGTCGAACCGCGTTATTAGATTTCGGTATCGTCGGTCGTCTAAGTGGCCCGCGCCGACTTGCGTTTCTTCGACTGATGCTTGGTGCAACAACGAACGATGTCAAGGGTCAAGTCACTGCGCTACGAGATCTCGGTGCGTTGCCGATGGATACTGACTTGGATGCAGTGATTGTTGATCTTGGTCTAGATCGCCCGCCAATTGATCCGACGAAACTCTCTGCCGATGAACTCGTAAAAGAAGTTCAGCGAATCATGAAAGCACTTCTTGGATACGGCGCAAAAATGCCTAAAGAATTGATGCTCTATGTTAAGAACATGGTTTTTCTTGACGGTGCAATTTCTCGTCTCGCGCCAGACCTTGACCTACTCGGCGAAATTGCCGCGATTTCGATGTTGTTCGCCCAGCGTCACGGAGAACAACTTGGTCGCGAATTAGGTATTGATCACAACACAATTGAAATCAACCTTGACAGTTTCAAAGCAGGACTCGGTGTTGAACTTGAAACCAATAGTTTGACTTATCGCGAACTACAACAAAGACGCGAGTTAATCCAAAAACGAATGCGCGAACGCGTTAAGCGTTAAAAGATATGCGAGTGATTATCGCGACTTGCAGTGTGAGTTACGAAGGTCGACTGAATGCTTCGCTACCGGTTGCAACGCGACTGATAATGATTAAAGCAGATGGTTGTGTTGCGATTCACGCCGATGGTGGTGCTTACAAACCACTTAATTGGATGAATGCACCAAATACATTTGAAGAACTCGCAGATCGGTTAATTGTTCGTAATCCGAGAGGCGAAACACTGACGATTTTACTAGTTGAAATTCACGCTGATTTCGCCCACGAACTTGGCGAAGACCCAGGACTCACAAAAGATGGCGTTGAGGCTGATCTTCAAGTTCTACTGGCAGCGACACCTGAAGCAATCGAGGTTGGTTTAACTTTGATCCGTCGTGAATATCCAACTGCGGTAGGCCCAGTTGATTTGTTATGTCGAGATGCTTCAGGTCAAACGGTTGCTATCGAGATTAAACGCCGTGGCGAAATCGACGGCGTCGAACAACTCACGCGGTACTTAGAGTGTCTGCACGCCGATACTTCGCTCGGCAAAATTCGTGGCATCTTTGTCGCCCAATCAATCAAGCCACAAGCGCGAGTGCTTGCCGAGAGTCGCAATATTGGTTGGTGTGAAGTTGACTATGACGAACTTCGCGGCAAAAAAACCGACGAACTGAAACTCTTTTAACAAGCGCTGACAAGCGCTAACTCACGCGAGCGTCTGCTCGCGTGCGCGAATTATTTTTTTTGCGGTTGTGGCCAGGTGCCGTCGCGGCCATCCATGCCCGCGTTGAGCCGAGCCTTTGCCATCATCTCTTCAACAATTGGCCCAAGTTTCGTTGGGTCTTCAACAGGCTTGCTTGTCGGGCCACGATGCCAACCTTCGGCGATTGCCAAAACATCTCCACTGGCTTCAAACACTCGACCAGTTATGCCAGCCGATTCTGCCGAGGCGAGCCATGTAACGATCGGTGCGATCCACTTTGGTGAGCGATGCTCGCGCTCGGCCTCAGTCTCTGGTGCTGGTCCGAGATTTTCTGTCATTCGAGTTAGCGCAACTGGCGCAACAGCATTTACTGTTACTCCATATCGACCGAGTTCAAGTGATGCGATTGTCGTGAACGCAGCGATGCCGGCTTTTGCTGCGCCGTAATTTGTCTGCC
>JAPKZT010000190.1 GCA_026393655.1 Actinomycetota bacterium
GTTGATCGCAAAAGCTCCCAGTCAATTTGAGTTTCCATGTCTAAACCACAGTAGTGCGAATTAATCGTTTAGTTATTGCTGACGCTCGCCAGCACTTGTTTGCCGAGTGCTTTGACCGCACTGACTGCTGCCTTGTGATCAATGGTCAAACATTTTCGGTCTCGCACAACTGTCTTGCCATCAACTACAACATGGAGCACATCAGCACGAGTAACTGATGTCGCAATAGTCGTATGTGGATTGAAATTGGGTGTCAGCGAAGGCGAATCTGCATCAAGCACAATCAAGTCTGCTCGTTTTCCAACTTCAAGAGAGCCGATCACATGGTCTAGTTGCAACGCTCGTGCACCATTAATTGTTGCCATCCGCACGATGTCGAGCGCTGGCAATACAGCAGCATTTTTGGCAATAGTTTTTTGCATATAACCAGCCAAACGAATTGCAATCCACAGGTCAAGGTCGTTGCCCGATGCAGGGCCGTCGGTGCCAAGCGCAATATTTACGCCAGCCCTTTGCAGATCTAAAATTCGTGCAACGCCGCTCGCAAGTTTGTAATTTGATGCAGGGCAGTGAACAACCGTTGCCGAGTTGCTGGCGATGAGTTTGATGTCGTCGTCATTTAAATGTACTCCGTGCGCAAGAACGCTTCGACGCAACAAATTTGTATCTGCAAGAACTTGAATTGGTGTTCGACCACCATGACGCTTAGCAACTAGTTGCATCTCGCCAACAGTTTCAGCCGCGTGCACATGAATACGTGCCTCATATTTTGCCGCCAATGCAGCGAGAGTGTTCAAGTGATCTTCGCCGAGTAAATATGTGCTGTGCGGAGCAACCCAACCAGTTGAGCCAAGTTCGTCACGCGGGGCTTCAAGCCATTTTGTAGCCCATGCGAGACGCTCATCAAATGGCAGCGGCTCTGGGCCATCTGATTCTAAAAAGTTTGGACCAGTTTGAATTCGCATGCCGCTCGATTTAGCAACTTCTAATGCCGCATCTGGCAAATAATACATATCAAGCGAAGTCGTAATGCCCCCGAGTAGAGATTCAAGAGCGGCAAGTTCTGTGCCTGCATGTACTGCGTCGTGGTTGAGAACTTTTATTTCGGCAGGCATTAGACGAGCAAGAAAATCTTCGAGACTCATGTCGTCGCCAAGCCCACGAAACAAAGTCATACCAAGATGAGCGTGAGTATTAATTAAACCTGGCATCACGATCGCGCCGCGAGCATCTATAACTTCAGCAGCAGTGTGCTCTAATTTTCCGCTCGCAATTTCTCGAATCGCACCGTCTGCGCCAACAACTAGTGAACCGTTATCAATTACTGAGCTTTTTTTATCGACAGTAACTATTTGTGCGTTGATAACTGCGATTCGGTCTTGATTTGTGTTTCGGTCGCTCATGATTTTTGGCTTTCAATATCGATTTGTTTAAGGATGTTTGCCAGCAAACCGCCAACTCGAGTCGCTGATGCTTTGCCTATTGCTAGTACTTCTTCACCAGATAATTTCTCACCAGAAATACCGGCTGCAAGATTTGTTGCAAGTGATAGAGCAAGAACTTCCATACCAATGTGTCGTGCTGCGATTGTCTCCATCACTGTTGACATTCCAACAAGGTCGGCTCCCCACACGCGAGCGGCGCGAATTTCTGCTGGTGTTTCAAAGTGTGGACCGTGGAATCCCATGTAGACACCCTCGGGCAAAGTCGAGTCAACTTGGTGTGCGATTTTGCGCAAGCGAGCACTGTATGCATCAGTTAGATCAACAAAACGTCCATGCAACGGTTCTGGCGCATCGGCGCCCGTCAATGGCGAGAAACCTGTCAGATTGATGTGGTCTGAAATTAGAGCAGTTGCGCCAACGCCCCAATCTTGGCGTAAACATCCAGCAGCGTTAGTTAACACGAGTGTCTTGCAACCAGCAAACGCTGCAGTTCGCACTGCGTGCACTACCGAATTAACTCCGTGGCCTTCGTACAGATGTGTTCGACCAGTGAGCAATAACACTTTAGATTTGCCGACCGAAACACTTTTTAATGATCCTCCATGACCAATGGCCGAAGGTTTGGTGAAACCCGGAATTTCTGTAACAGAAATTTCATTCGTCGCTTCAAGTACAGATGCAGCGTGTGCCCAACCCGAACCTAAAACCGCAAGAATGTCGTGTTTTGAACCGAACTTATCAACAACAAAATCTGCGGCAACTTTGGCTAATTCGTAGGGATTAGTTTCAGTCGCGGAATTCATGGCTAAATGCTATGCCGATCTATTGACTTTGACTTATTTTGGAGAGCCTTCAAGTTCGTACAACACGATGGTGCTTGATTTTGCTACCCACAAACCAGCACCTGCCTGCGTGAAATATTTTTTA
>JAPKZT010000068.1 GCA_026393655.1 Actinomycetota bacterium
CTGCAACGCAGCAACAAACGCGTTTTTGCTGAACGAGCGATGATATTCACCGAGTCCAGTGCGCCAATATTTGAGAGCAATCTTTCGAAAACCCGGCCACGCCAAAGTTTGAGCAAACTCACGAATCGAAATATCTGTCTTACGATAGCCCTCACGCGCAAAAGCCAAGACCGCATTTGGACCGCACTCAATAGTGCCATCAATGCGTCTCGTGAAGTGCACACCTAAAAAAGGAAAGTTCGGATCAGGTACAGGGTAAATCAAACTACGAACAAGATGTTTTGCAGATTCTTTCAGTTCAAAATATTCACCACGAAACGGAATAATTCTCAAATCAAGATCTGGTTGAGTTTGCATCGCAAGCCGATCAGAATGTAATCCACCACAAGTTATTAGTGCTCGTGTTGTAAATTGCTGTCGCGCTGTGCAAACCAGAACCGTATTTGATGATTCTGTAATTTCAATTACTTCACTATTCATGAGAATTTGTCCACCGAAGTTTTGAATTCGCTCAGCAAGACGTTTCACGACCGCGGCGTAGTCAACGATGCCTGTTTGTGGAACAAATAAGCCATCAATGCCGGTGCAGTGCGGCTCTATTTCAATAATTTCTGTTCTGCTTAACCGACGGATACCAATTAAGCCATTTTGCTCGCCACGTTGCCGAAGCATCTCGAGTTGTGAGCGCTCTTGCTCAGATAATGCGACAACGATCTTTCCGCAAATTTCATGGGCGATATCGTGCTCACGACAAAACTGAAGCAGTTTCGCGTATCCCTCAATGCAGTTTTTTGCCTTTAGCGAACCGGGCTTGTAGTACAAACCTGAATGAATAACACCGCTGTTGTGACCTGTTTGGTGCGCACCAAGTGACGATTCTTTTTCTAGAACAACCAATTTTAAGTTTGGATTCGTTGAGAGCAACGAATTTGCGGTTGCAAGGCCGACTATTCCACCACCAACGATTACAGCATCAAGTTGAGAATCTCGCGTCACTTGGGTTATTTCTTGAGCGCTGCACGTTTAACGACTTCGTCAAAAGTGCCCTGTTCGGTCAAACGCGAATCTTCAATTCGGTACAGACGATCACAGTATTCGACCGTGCTCAATCGGTGAGCCACGATGATCACCGTTTTAGCGCCTTGCAATGCTTGTACCGCCTGCATCACGCCGTGCTCGGTTGGTGTATCTAACGAACTCGTCGCTTCGTCAAGAACTAAAACACTTGGGTTGTGATACAACGCTCGAGCAATACCGATTCGTTGACGCTGCCCGCCTGAAAGCCTTACCCCGCGTTCGCCGACAACCGTGCCAAGTTTGTCTGGCAACGACGCCACAAAATCTTCAAGTTGTGCGAGTCGAATTGCGTCGACAACTGCTTGTTCATCAATATTCTCATCACCCAGGCCAAATGCCACATTGCGACGCAAAGAGTCATCTGTCAGATAAATAGTTTGTGGCACATAGCCAATTTGGTTTTGCCAATTTCTTAGGCTGTCTTGAATGTCAAGTCCGTCTACCAATACCGTGCCTGATGTCGGCGCAAAAAGCCCCAGAATTACGTCGACAAGTGTGCTCTTGCCAGCACCACTTGGCCCAACGAAACCTACTGCTTCGCCTCGACGCACAACCAGAGAAACATCTTGCAACGAGGGCCTAATTGCAGTTGGATATTGAAAGCCGAGATTCTTAAGTTCAAGTTGATCTTTGAACGGAATGACGGTCTTATTTTCTGGAGTGTCCGGCGCATCAAGTTTGAAGTCTTCAAAAACTGAACTAATAATCGCGCGACTAAAAATTAGCGTTTGAAGTGCGCCCAGCAAACGATTGATTGATGGCATGACTCGAAACGCCGCTGCGGCAAATAAACCGAGCGTTGGAATTATCTCGTCGAATGACTGTTTTTGCAAAACCATACTGATGACTAGTGCACTCAACCCGGTGATTGTTAGGATCTCCATCCAAACTCGCGGCACACTTTGCAACACTGTGTATACACGACTGATTCGTAAACTTTCGGTTAGGTGTTTTTCATGCTGTGTAAGAAATTCACTTTCACGACCAAGAATCTTGACATCTTTCGCACCGCCGAGGCCCTGCTGAAGATGTTGAAGAATCATTCCGTCATGAGTATTTTTCTCGTCACCCCATTTATCAATTCGCTTCCGAGTTAATTTTTGAAATGTCAAGGCCCCAGCACCAAACGTGACAATCGTGATAAGCGTGCCGACTGGTTCGATCACAATTAAAAGTGTGAATAATGCAACTGCTACTAGCCCATCAGTGAGTAGTACCAGTGTCGGATCAATGCCACCTGATACGACAACATTTGCATTGCGCGAATTTCGCATCAGAGTTGACGAGTTGTGTTGCAAGTGAAACATGTACGGCTGACGCAAATAAATTGTAAACAATCGCTGTGATAGTCGACCCGATAAAGATGCGCTAAAACCCTGTTGAATCCAAGAACTCCAAAGCAAAAATATACTTCTCACGATGTATATAACGACCATCGACACCATCACGAAAATAATTAGGTCTTCACGACTTGGCGAACCCAACCAGTCGCTAAGCCACTGATATTTTGTTTGGTAATCGTCTTGCGTCAAAATCGCCACGACCGGCACCACAATGCCCAGACTTAAAGTTTCAAGAACCATGCCAACCAAAATTAGAAAAATGATTCCGATTAAAGTTCTGCGCTCTGTCGAAGTTAGTAGTCGCCACACAACAAACGAGTTGCGCGCCTTTGTATCTTCTTTGTCCATACGATATTTCACTCTACTTTGCACGTGATTCTTCACTTGTAGCGACGATCGGACTCGAACCGATGACCTTCCGATTATGAGAAGGACGCTCTAACCAACCGAGCTACGTCGCCTTGTATTACGGAGCCCTCTGTGGGAATCGAACCCACCACCTCTTCCTTACCATGGAAGTGCTCTACCGAATGAGCTAAGAGGGCGAACAACTGCTTGGATTCACCCTCACAGATTTCGCATTCAATATAGCGGGAAGTGACTGTGCCTCGAAAGATAGTGTTTTAACAATGTCAACATTGACCATTCGCGAAGCCAAGAGCGATGATTCGCAAGCGATTCAAGCGATCTATAACTACGAAGTTGAAAATGAAACTTCGACAATGGATCTTGTGCCGCGCACACTTGAAGTTCAGCGCGAGTGGATAGCCGCGCGCAGTGGAGCATTTTGTGCAGTTGTTGCAGTTGACTCTGGTGGCACAATTTTAGGTTTCGGTGCACTTAGCGAATACAAAGACCGAACCGGTTATCGATCGACCGTAGAAAATTCTGTTTATGTGCGACGTGATGTTGCCCGACGTGGCATCGGCCGACAAGTACTTACGCATTTAATTGAAGTTGCAACCGTCTCAGGATTTCATAGCGTCATTGCCCGAATCGAGTCAACCAGCATTGCTTCACGAGAATTGCATACGGCTTGCGGGTTTAAACTTGTTGGGATCGAGCAGCAGGTCGCAAGAAAATTTGGCAAATGGCTTGATATCGCGGTGATGCAATGCATCCTGCAGAACATCCCATAGTCATTGAAGCAGCTGACAAAGTATCTAGTTTCTAAACACCCATCGCGATGCAAAGCGACGAGCCCATGTTCGAATAAAGCATTTTAATAGTCCCTTCGCTGAGTCAAGTCTTGTGACAATGTTTGGATGCTTGGCCCGCATTCTCAGATTGAAGTCATACATCATTTCAAACTGCTGATTCGAAAGTTCTCGTCCCCACGATTTACTGTTGACTCGAAACGCAGAGAGCACCTTTCCTAGCGCCAGACCGTTTCCTACCTCTAAAAGACTCACCCACATATCTAGGTCAATTGCAAATTCGCCTCGAAAGCATCCAGCTTTTTGAAATGACTCTTTTCTGAAAGCGACTGCCATCGGCTGTCCGATTGGGTTTCCACCACTTCGAACTATCTGCGGCAGGAGATCGCTCAGTGAATACTTTCGATTCGGAAAATCACTTCGAATTGGATCCCACATATATTTGCTGCTCGCCGTAACTAAGTCTCTTGTGTGAAAGCAGAATGAACAATCAACATTGTCGCCACTGGTTAATGCAGCGACTTCGCTCGCTAGACAGTCTTCGTAAATGATGTCATCCTGACAAAGTAGTTTTATCAGACTGCTATTGGCTATAGCAACAGCATTATTCCAATTTGCTTCTGCGCCAACTCTCTGCAAGCAGTCAATTTTTGTGATCCGCTCATCTTTGAAACTTTTAATAATTTTGACTGTTTCGTCCGTTGACCCATCGTCAGAAATGACTATTTCAAAATCTTGAAGAGATTGCCTCAACACACTTTTAATCGTCTCCGAAATAAACTCTGCACCGTTATAAGTCGGTATGCAAACGGAGATAAGCGGACTTTTTGTTGGAATGACTATGTCCTGCCTATTGTCGAAATTCTAAGAATTACTGCAGTCTAATTAATTTGCAAACCTAACAAATGGTGGGCCGGGAAGGATTTGAACCTTCGTAGGCGTAAGCCGGCAGATTTACAGTCTGCTCCCTTTGGCCGCTCGGGCACCGACCCCACATCATTTGACACCGACACGCTATCTCTTTTGGGTATCGTTTCCCCATGCCAAGTTTCGACGTTGTATCTGAAGTTGACCGCCAAGAATTGCGAAATGCTATTGATCAGGCTCAGCGTGAACTCGCAACTCGATATGACTTTAAGGACACAAATTCTGAAATTGAACAAAAAGATCTTGTGCTTACCCTTCGCACATCGAGCGAAGATCGCCTTAGAGCACTTAAAGTTTTACTTGAAGAGCGCTTTGTCAAAAGAAATATTTCTTTAAAAAGTTTGGACTGGGGAAAAGTTGAGCAAGCGACTGGCGAAAGTGTTCGCCAAATCGTGACAATCAAAGTTGGCGTACCAGCAGATAAAGCGCGCGAGATCAACAAGTTAATTAAAGAGAAAGCGCCAAAAGGAGTTGGCGGTCAAACCCAAGGCGACCAACTTCGCGTTACCGCAAAAAAGCGAGATGACCTACAAGAGACTATGGCGATGTTGCGCGGTGCAAATTTAGACTTGCCGTTGCAGTTTATTAATTTCCGCGATTAATCTTCGGTTGGCGACTCGGTCGCACGGCGTTGCAGTTCGCTGACCACAGACGCGTCCGCAAGAGTTGTCGTATCGCCGATGTTGCGACCTTCAGCAACATCACGCAGTAATCTTCTCATGATTTTTCCGCTACGAGTTTTAGGCAAATCAGGCGTAAAGAAAATCATCTTTGGTTTTGCTATCGGTCCGATTTCTTTGGCGACATGTTCGCGAAGAACTTTTTCATCAACTTCTAATCCTCCACGCAAA
>JAPKZT010000173.1 GCA_026393655.1 Actinomycetota bacterium
GGCGGCGTTGGTAATTACTCGCACCTAGCTGAAGGGTTAAAAGATGCTCGCGTTGATGCAGTGGCGACAGCGAATCTGCTCAACTTCATGGGCGATGGACTTGCTTCAGCACGCTCGCAACTTGTGGACTTGGGTATTGACCTGCCAATCTTCAATTTGCATTAGGAACATCAACAAACAATAAAAACGAAACTACAATGACGAGGTGAGTTTGTTTCCAAAATCAAGATCTATAAATATTCAGGATTTTGAGCCGTCTAAAACGCCACTGACGGCAAAATATGGGCTACCCGACAAAGTTAGTTTTTGTCAACGATGCGTGACGTCAAACCAGAAACCAATCTCTGCGATTGAGTTTCAGCACACCGCTGGCTCAGTTAAGCAAGCGATTCATATTGATAATGAAAATATTTGTGATGCTTGCCGTGTCGCTGAAAAAAAATCTCTCATCGACTGGGATGCGAGAGACGTTGAGCTTCGAGAACTGTGTGACAGACACCGCAGCAGCGATGGATCGTACGACTGTCTTGTGCCTGGTTCAGGTGGCAAAGACAGCTTCGTTGCAGCCCACATGCTGAAATACAAATACGGCATGCACCCACTGACAGTGACATGGGCGCCGCATGTTTACACCGAATGGGGTTGGCGAAACTTTCAGCGGTGGATTCATGCAGGCTTTGATAATTACCTGTGCACGCCAAATGGTCGCGTACACCGACTCTTAACTCGACTTGCGGTTGAAAATCTTTTTCATCCTTTTCAAGCTTTTATACTTGGACAAAAATCTCTGGCACCGAA
This sequence comes from Actinomycetota bacterium, assembly GCA_026393655.1. Taxonomy (GTDB): domain Bacteria; phylum Actinomycetota; class Acidimicrobiia; order Acidimicrobiales; family Ilumatobacteraceae; genus BACL27. The sequence goes on from JAPKZT010000173.1 coordinate 799, forward strand.
GATGGCTGTGTTACATCAAATACCTTTGGTTTTTTATGGAGAGAACGAAGCCGAATATGGCAACCCAATCGGAGATGCTGACTCTGCCAAAAGATCCTGGAAGTATTTTTCTGCCCCAGAAAAGTCTTCAATCCATCTTGGTGGCACTTCAATCAAAGATCTCACGACTGATTTTGGTTTAGAAGATGTTGATCTGGATCCTTACTTACCAGCAAACCCAGCAGGACTCGAAAAACTTGGAATAGAAGTTCACTATCTCGGCTATTACATGAAGTGGCACCCGCAAAGTTGCTATTACTACTCAGTAGAACACGGAGGATTCGAAGCATCGCCCGAGCGCACGCCGGGGACGTACAGCAAGTACAACTCAATTGACGACCGAATTGATGACTTTCATTACTACACGACTTATATTAAATACGGAATCGGCCGTGCAACTTATGATGCGGCTCAAGAGATTCGCTCAGGGGATATAAATCGTGAAGAAGGTGTCGCACTCGTGCAACGATTTGATGGCGAATATCCGACCCGGTTCTCAGATGAAATACTTACCTACTTAAGTATTCCCGAGAAAGAATTCCCGCAAGCTTCAAAAATGTTTGAGCAGCCAATCATGGATCTCAACTATTTCAATAACCTCGCTGACTCGTTTCGCTCACCACATTTATGGTCGTACAATAATGGTCAGTGGTCTCTTCGTTATCAAGTCAAGTAAATTCACTTACTCCCCGACAAATTCTTCGGATAATTGCCAGACTTGACATCAAGGGCGCGAACTTAATCAAAGGAATCCACCTTGAAGGCTTGCGAGTTGTCGGCGACCCACAAGTGCACGCAGAAAAATATTACAACGATGGCGCAGACGAAATAATCTACATGGATACTGTCGCCAGTCTCTACGGACGAAATAATTTATTAGACGTCGTGACCCGTGCGACTGAACATGTATTTGTACCAATGACTGTTGGTGGCGGAATCAGATCAGTTGAAGATGCTCGAGCATTGCTTCGCGCAGGTGCCGACAAAGTGGCAATCAATACAGCTGCGGTTAAAGATCCAAGTTTGGTTACAAAAATTTCTGATGTCTGGGGTTCTTCAACAATTGTCTTGTCAATCGAAGCAAAGCAAACTGCACCAGGCAAGTGGGAGGCTTACACAGATAACGGGCGTGAACGAACCGGCCTCGATGTTGTGCAATGGGCAGAGCGAGGAGCCCAGTTAGGTGCTGGAGAAATATTTGTGACTTCTGTCGACCAAGAGGGCACTAAAAACGGTTTCGATTGCGAGCTAATTAGTGCCATAACCAAATCAGTTGACATACCTGTGGTCGCAAGCGGTGGATTCGGCAAATTAGAGCACCTAAAGGAGTTGATGCAAGTTAGCAAACCAACTGGAGTCGCGATCGCCGATTCTTTGCACTATAAAAAATTTAATTTCAATGAAATAAGGACATTTTGCTTGGCAAATAATATTGCCACGAGGCAACTGGCAGCAGATGAAAAGATTAGTCAATGAATCTTGAACTGAAACTTCACAACTCATTTACAAATGACGTCATAATTGTGGACGGATTTTGGGGTGGTGGTAAATCGGTAATTACATCAATAGTTGGTTCTTTAACCGGCGTTGAGAAAAAGAAAGTTGACGGAATTTACGAGTACCTATGCATTACGCATTCGGTCGGCAAGATGAGCGATGATGCAGCCAAAACTATGTTGAAAATATATGCGGACAATACTCAGTACAACAATCTAATTGGCCGTGAAGTAAACCTTCGCTGGTCTGACGACACCGGACTTCGAAACAACCCCGGCAGTCTTTTATACTTTGGTCGTTTATTTCACAAAGGTGGCGACTCGGTCATTGAAATAATAAATTCAAACAATCTCGCCATGCTCATCGCTTCGCACGGACTATTCTCAGTTTCAAATCTACTTTTTGAGGCTTACGGATCTCGATTGAAATTAATTGAAGTAGTTCGACACCCAATTCACCTATTTCATAATGTCCGTGGCTACATTGCAAATTTTGAACGAGCTCGTGAATTCACTCTTTCATTTGACTATAAAGGTGAAAAGATTCCATGGTTCGCCGCAACTTGGGCAGACGAGTTCGTTAATTCATCAATAGCCGACCGCGCTCTATTGTCAATTTCACGAATCCAGAAATCTGTGATTGAGCTAATTGATTCGCTTGCCAAATCTGATAAGCCGCTGCTAGTTCTTGCTTTTGAACAAGCAGTAACCGACCCAACCAACACTATTCAGAAACTCGAAAAGTTTCTTGACAGAACCAGTACAAAACGAACCAAACGTGTGCTCAAACAACAGTCACTGCCTCGCGCACAAATTTCGGCCGGCAAATCAACTTCATCATTTTCTTTTGTCTCAACAGCTTCATCAACTGAAGAAGAAATCTACTTGCAAATTATTAAATCCATTGAGAGTCTCGCCAGTGAAAAAGCAATTCAAGAATTTCGCGAAACGATTGAAAACTACAACGCTCGATGGGCAAGCCCTCTGAATGGGCTTGAGTCTCTTTGGTCTAAATGAAACGTCTCTGGCGACTCCTTAAGTCGCTAACAAGACTTCGCTGGAGAATACTTCCGCCACGACACAAGCCAGTTCTGCTTTATTTTGTTACTGGAGCAGATGTCATTGCTCCGTATTTCTCGTCAAATGAATTTCAAGTATTGGACTTACGCGAACACGAGGTCAATCTCTGGGTGGCGTTGCAATGTTTTTTTAATCGAGACTTGAGTGCGAAAAACTATGCGCATATCTACATAAGAATCGTCAAACCAAAATTAGTCATAACTTTTATTGATAACTTCCCGCCATTTTTCCAACTTAAAAACCGATTTCCTGATATTCAAACTGTATTTATACAAAACGGGGTACGTAGCGAACGTGGCGACTTATTTGGGAGCTCGCTCGAAAGCCTCAAGTTAGAAGGCAACCATGTTGACCAAATGTTTGTCTTCGGCGGGGCAGTTGGCGCGATCTATAGCAAGTATATTTCTGGCGAAATTGTGCCGATTGGAAGTTTTAAAAATAATTTGGTGCCGATCACAAAATCTAAGACTCGAACAGTCGCATATATCTCGACTTACCGGTCTGGAATCGCTAGAACAATCATCATTCCAGATTCGCTTCCAGGATTTCCAATTCAATATGGTCAAATAATTGATCGCCGTGAGCAGACAATAATTTTTCTCGCTAATTTTTGCAAAAATAATAACCTTGACCTAGTTATTATTGGCAAAGACGAAGACTTTGCGGGAGAAAAGTCTTATTACGACAAATTATTAAAAGA
>JAPKZT010000179.1 GCA_026393655.1 Actinomycetota bacterium
CTGATAATCTTCGGATAATCAGATGCACCGATGACATCCCTAATCATTTGAACATGTTTTGCAGACTCGACGAAACTTAAACCAATGAAGTCAAGTTTATTATCCTTTGCAAAGTTAATCATCGTTCTATCTTTCTCACTTACGAGAACTGGTCCCAAATCTACACCTGGAACATTTATTCCTTTACGACTCCCGAGTTGACCATCCATTGAAGCTCTCAATGTTATTTCAGGGCCAATAACTTTCTCGACTTTAAACCTTAAAGTGCCGTCATCCGCAAAAACGACTTGCCCCGGATTGAGAAACTCATGCAATTTATCAAAAGATACTGCGATCATATTTGAACCAGTCCGTTTGGCGTCGTTTGTCAAAATTATTAACCCGTCACGCTTAAATATTAAAGGTTTATCTGTTAAAACAGTTCTAATTTTTCGACCAGGTATATCTAGCAAAATCGGAGTGTTTGCTGATGTCTCTTGAATCTGCTTGATTGTTTCTTCGTGCCATTTTAGTGTGTTGTGTGAACCGTTCAATCTCGCAATGTTCATTCCAGCTGCAAGCAACTCCTTCAGCGAGTTAGGGTTCGCATTTTGTGGACCAATGGTCGCAACTATTCGAGTTCTAGTAGTCATCAGTTTCATCCAGAAAAATCTTAACTCCGCGCAAAGAGTCAACGACTCCTTTGCGAACCAAATGATCATCAACTGTTAATTCGTTCATAAGAACCTGTCGCAACCAGGTGCCGCTAATCTCGTTGATCGCTGACGGATCAGAATCTGAATGGAAACAAGTTTTCTCAGTCACGATTCCCTTACAAATCTCACAATAGTAAGGACCACACATATAACGAATTGCAATTCTAAGTTCGGATTCAACTGTTCTTATTAAGTCTTGTGCCTCGTATTTCCCGTAGAAATCACCAACCCCTGCATGATCGCGTCCGACAATGAAGTGTGTACAACCAAAATTGCGTCTAATTATTGCGTGAAATATGGCTTCCCGTGGCCCTGCGTACCGCATAGGAATTCTCACTGGACTTAACAACACACGACTTATTGGGTAATGGTTTTCAATCAAGTATTGATAAGAGAGCACCACCGCTTCCGGACTAAAATCACCCTTTTTTCGAGCACCTATTAAAGGTTGTATAAAAAGTCCGTCCGATAATTCAAGATTTACTCTTTGTAGATACTCATGAGCTTTGTGCGGGATATTTCGTGTTTGAAATCCAACTATTGACTTCCAATTGTTCTCTCGAAAATGTCTTTTTGTCTCAGTTGGAGTTAACTCTCCCCATTTTTGAAAGTGCGTTGGTGGAATTAGTATTTTTATTGACCCTCCAACGAACCAATTATTCATTCGGTAGAAACGAGCCACCCCAGGATGACGCTCTGAATCGGTGCCGAATACCTGCTTAGCAACAGTTTGCTTCTTGCAAGTGAAAATACTGTTTATCTCTATTGTGCCAATTGTTTTACCGGCAAAACACAAATCTGCTGTTGTGGAGCTACGAAGACTGGTCGCAACTTCTTCACTAATATCTAGGGTAACTGGAAGAGAAAATACTTCCCCATTTGTCAATCTCATGTCGGAAACAACCGATTTGAAATCAGATTCACCCATAAATCCAGTTAATGGATCAAGGGCTCCGTTATTGATCTTCTCAGCTTCAAGATACTGGTCGGGGCGTAGATGGATAGATAACATGTCGCTCATTAAATATCCGTTTTAACCTTAATTGCATTATAAATTTCAAGCGCCAATTCATCAGGTGGTCTTAATATATTTGTATTAATTATCAGATCCGGAAAGTTTGGCACTTGCCATTTGATGTCAACGCCAACCACATCAGTAATTTCTCCACTTTGGGACTTTGTATACAAAGACTTATTCTCACGAATTTTAAGAAAATTGATGTCAGCTTTTAAGTAAACCTCAAAATATTTATCAAACAGTTTCCTGTTTTCGGCGAGAATTTCTTGATTGCTATAGAGAGCGGCAACGACCACATCTATACCTTGATCGGTTAGAAATTTCGCAAGTCGCTGGACACGCTGGATGTGCTTGATTCGAGAGTTCTCGTCATACCCAAGATCCCCGCCAAACATCTCTCGTACGGAATCTCCATCCAGGAATACCTTTTGGGCACCGGAGTCTTTTGTGATTTCCAAAAAAGCCCTACCGATAGTCGTCTTTCCCGAAGCCGACAGCCCAGTTATCCATAGAACCATTACTAAAATCTATCTCTTAGATTACAAGCAGGGCTCAAGTGAGGTTGACACCGTTTTGTGACTATTACTCAAGACATCCCTACCTAACAATATGACACTAACCTGTCGTACAGTTTTTAACTGCGCAAAAATGCGGACGAAAACCTAACTTGTCAATGCACCAAATCCTAACCTTACGCTGGAGAATTCTTTGAGCACAATACTGCTAAGCGCGCCGATAGTCGCTTTTGTAGTTGCCATGGGGGCAACACTTTTGAAGGTGAATCTCCGAATGCCAGAATCTCTCTATCCAATTGTCTCAACTTTTCTGCTCTTGGGCATCGGATTGAAAGGTGGTCGAGAGCTATCTGAAGTTTCTCTAGATTCGTTTTGGAGGCCATTTCTCGCCGTCTTACTTTTGGGTTTGATTAATCCGCTAGTAGCTTTTTTATTATTCCGACTAATTACTCGTCTAGACGAGCCTAATTCTGCAGCCTTAGCCGCTCACTACGGATCTCCATCTTTGGTGACTTTCATTGTTCTCTTAACGACTCTCGAATCCCGCGGAATCGAATACGGAGGTTACGCCCCTGCCCTCTTCGCATGTCTTGAAATAGTTGGAATTATTGTTGCACTTTCTATGTCAAAGAAAACATCGGTTAACTTCCGAAGAAAGTCTTTGATATCAGAAATTGTTCGGGGTCCGAGTGTCGCCTTGATGATAATCGGAATTTTGATTGGGGCAATCGTTGGCAACGCACGAATGACGCCCACTGATTCATTTTTTAAAGATCTAGTTCCTGGAGTACTGACACTTTTTCTCATCGAAATGGGAGTTATTGCCGCGAAGCAGTTTGCAGATTTCAGAGCGATAGGTCTCACACTCATTTTTCTAGCAATCGTAATTCCAGTAATTAATGGGATGATTGGGGTGTTACTCGGCGCATTGGGAGGAATGTCAGAGGGTGATGTCATAGTCTTGGGTACTCTCGCCGGTAGCGCGTCGTTTGTGGCCGCACCAGCTGTGGTTCGGGTTGCACTCCCTGAAGCAAACCCAAGCTTGTATTTAACATCATCAATTGGCGTCACTTTTCCGTTTTTTGTATCAGTTGGAATTCCATTGTTGATAACAATTGCAGGTTTAGTCAGTTAACTGGAAGACAGCTACATCGCGGTCCAAATTGCTCGGATTCTGAATCGAGAGTCTCAATGGAGAGGCAGTGCTCGCTTATGAAAACGGACAGCTATGGAAATGTCACCACGTCAACAAGCCAGAAATTATGCAAGTCGCTGGTGACCTTGAATAACTTCAAATCGCAATTTTTGTATTCCGCAAAATCTCAAACTTACAACTTTTGGACAAAATCCCAGTCCAAGAATACATTTGTCACACCTACGTCGCTAAGTCCTCGCGTGA
>JAPKZT010000041.1 GCA_026393655.1 Actinomycetota bacterium
ATGGCGCCTATTCCAACTAATGAGGGTGCGATTATGAATTACGCATTGGCTGGCGCCTACTTTGACGTCGCACCAAGAAACTATTGGAGTTATTGGGTGCATGAGACGGGTCACATGTTTAAGTTGCCCGACCTGAAATACAACTGGAACAATCACGGCGAGGTTGAACTTGCAGTGCCGATTGGTCCGTTTAGCGGGTTCGATATGTTGTCAAGTCAAGATGGCCCATCGCGCACATTGAGCAGTTGGTTGCGTTGGATAATTGGTTGGTTGCCCACCGAGTCGCTTTATTGTCAGAACTACGCGAACTTGACCAAGACAACAATCATGTTGAATCCAATTGATAATCGAACGACCGGCGTCAAGTCGGCGATGATCAAAATTTCGCCAACAAAAATAATTGAAGTCGAGTCACGACGACCCGCAAGTTTTGACTGCGCGGCCCCAACGAATAGGGCAGGTGTATTGGTTTATATCGTTGACGCAACAGTTGGTCATGGTGAAGGCACTCAGACTTTGGTGCCACCGTCAGGTCGAGGTCTAGTTAGAAACAGTTGTGGCACACCGGGCATTCTCGATGCGATTTTGAATGTCGGCGAATCGGTTACATCAAATGGCGTCACCGTCAAACTTGTCAAGTCAAGCACCTACGACACCATCGAAATATCGAAGGCCGGTTAAAAGTTGCTAGTGGCAAGTCGTTGCCGACACACCACTAGCAACTAATTAGATTCTTAGTTGTAAATAGCCTTGATTGCCACGTAAATTCCGGCAGCGTTAAGTGCAAGCGTATAAAGCTGGAAAAGAGGCCATGGTTGATTTTTGAGGTTCTTGCCAACTGCAGTCTTTTTTTCTGCAGAAGTCAAGTCTTCGGATTCTTTCTGAAAGCTCATCAACGCATTGCTGACAAAAATCCATGAAGTGAAAGATGAAGCAATTGCACCGAATACAACTAAACGCTTAACGTTGTCTGCTGCGGTTGAAATATCTCCGAATACAACGATTGCGATAACTGCTACAAAAGCAATTTGAAGCAGTACCCCGAGTGTCATATTTAGTCTTGCACTGGCAGAGTTTCTTGAAGTTAAATCCATTAATTTCCCCTTTTCTGAAGTTGTTGATGATTAATTGATTAGCAACCTAAAAGTAGCAGACTTACGTTGGGCTGTTTACCGCTATGCGCTTGGTGCGCGCCAATATGAGTTCTTTGATTTATGTGCCAGAAAATTTTTATCTTGTACACTTAAAAGCGACGAGTCAAGACCAAATTTATTTGGTAATCCGCTTGAAGAACCAAGTACGGCACAGCAATGTGTCGTACTTGTTATTTGTAGGCGAGTTTTTCTTTTAGCCGTTTGACGAAGCAGGTGCACACCTATTGTCGGTGCCCTAATGTTGTAACGGCAGCCTGCACATTTCGTCACTTGTGCGGTGCCGGTTCGATTCCGGCTTGGGGCTCCGTTAAAACGAACGAAGAGGTGCTCGCGAAACTTCTCACCTAAGTTGACGATTTAGGGAAACTTCTAGTAGTCAGGGCTGGCCGAGCAATCGGTCGGCCCTGTTTCATTTGCCATTATTGCTGAAGTGGATACACTTTGAAGTGACGAAATGTGGCCAAAGAAATTTGGTTAATCGCACAAGTAGTTAGAGCGGCACAGAGATGTGTCGCTCTTGCCATTTATGGACGAGTTTTTCTTTTAGCCGTTTGGTGAAACAGGTGCACACCTTCTTATGGTGCCCCAATGTTGTAACGGCAGCCTGCACAACTTGTCATTTGTGCGGTGCCGGTTCGACTCCGGCTTGGGGCTCCGCTAAAACGAACGAAGAGGTGCTCGAGTTACTTCTGACTTGGTCTGACTATCCAAGGAAATTTCTAGTAGTCAAAGCCGGCGGGGAAACCTGCCGGCTTTGTTTTATGCGCCGAAATACTACGACGGGGTACACTTGACAGAGACAAGTTGTGGCCAAAGAAATTTGGTTGATCGCACAGAGTGGTGAGAGCGGCACAGAGATGTGTCGCTCTTGCCATTTACGGCGAAGTTTTTGATCCGATTTATTTCGTCGCTGTACACTTCAACTTGACGAATCGTGGCCGAATTTATTCGGTAAACCGCATGAGTAAGTGAGAGCGGCACAGAGATGTGTCGCTCTTGCCATTTACGGTTCAACGCTGATGCGGCGGGCGCGTGCCTCGGCTTAGTCGCCCCGAATAAAAATAACTATCCGCAGTTGTAGAGATTCTTGCAAAGAACTTTTGAGTCAATTGCGATGTTCCAGACACCGGCGTCCATCCCTGAAGTCGCATACGTATTAATGCCGATCAGTTCGCCGCGGCTATTCACGAGCGGCCCACCCGAGTTGCCGTGATTGAGTGTGGCGCTTGTGTAGTTGTAATAACCGTCATAGACATATCCGATGTAGCCGATAGAGACATATCGATTTAACGTTGCCTCTAGATCTTGGTCGTTGGGGTTTCCGATGGCCATTGACCACCAACCACGCTCTGCAAGATATTCGGCTTCTACTAGCGGAGGAATCGTTTTGCTGATTTCAAGAACTGCTAAATCGTTATCTGGGTCAGTGCCACTGATCACGGCGGTGAGTTTTGTCTTGAAATCTTCACCCGTGTAAACAAATACATCAGAGCCGTTCTCAAAACACACATCGATTACGTGATAATTAGTAATGATCGTGGTTGCATAACCAGCGGTGAGAGGCTCGCCGGCTATTGCAAAACCAGTGCCACCACTTCCATCGAATTCACAAACTATGTCAACAACTGACTTGCCAACTTTTTCAATGAGGCTCTCTAAGTCGTCTGGCGCCTTGAACAAACTTGCCGTCAACAAATTTGAATTTGCATTCGTCAGCGCTCGAGATTCGGTAACGCGCTTGTCAAGCGACGCCAAATCAGTGGCTATAGATTTTTCTAATTTATTAAGCCGCTGAGTTGTGATCACGAGCTGATTTGTGCCAACTGCGCCAATTAAGACGATCGCAACAGCTGCGACTATCAAAACAGCGCGACTTGATGTTTTTCGTTTCACATTCTCGCTATTAGGTTGTGACCCGGGCGGCGAAGCAGTAGGCGCTTCTAAAGTTGTTGACTGATTTATCTCGGGACTCGTCCAATTTTCGCTCATGGCAAAGACCGTACATCAAGCCTGTTGCATTGATCACCTGATGGCGGTGGCGGAGGAGGGGGAAATCAATCGCTTGATGATTGAATAGCAAAAATTATCCCATTTGAACACCTGTAACTGCACGAATTCACGCGCCAACACCCGAAATTAAATTTGCAACTCCAAAGGTGATGCCAAGTGTGCTCGCCGAAACACCGCGAAAAGTCGAGCGGTAAGTGAACAGCCCACCAGACCCATAGAACCAAGTGCCGTATGCGCGGGCGCTAAGCGTCGAGTGGGTGTGTAATACTCCTAAAAGTGGCGTTCAGTAGATCCAAATTTGGCTTAGTTGGTTTAATTGTGGTCACCGTGCTCGTGTCGATAATAAATCCCGTTAGTGCTGCGACAGCAGGTGGCAAATGCAGCAAAGTCGGTCAGACACAAACAACAAAAGGTGTCTTTTATATATGTAAGAAAACTGGCACGAAGTTGGTCTGGGCAAAAAGCACGAGCTCGTCTGGCGCAGCACCGACAACAACTGCAGCACCGACAACAACTGCAGCACCGACAACAACTGCGCCGGCGTTAAGCAATACGCCAACAGCAG
>JAPKZT010000097.1 GCA_026393655.1 Actinomycetota bacterium
AAAAGTCCGGCTTCATGCATCTGCGTAGCCGGAGTATGAATTTTTATTTCGCCAGATCCCAAGATCTTCACAGCCTGTTTGGCAACATCATGGACGCTGTAGGCATCTGACTCATCTGGGCCAAAGTTCCAGGCGCCATTAAATGATTTCGGCGACTCACTGAGGTAGTGGGCGAGTTGAACGTATCCAGAGAGTGGCTCAAGAACGTGTTGCCATGGCCGAGTGGCATTCGGATATCGCAACACAATCGGCTGATTTGTTGAAAGCGAACGTATACAGTCCGGAATAATTCGATCTTGTGCCCAATCACCGCCACCGATTACGTTTCCTGCACGAACGGTGGCTGCGCCGAAATTTTCTCGAGTCGATAAAAATGAATCAAAAAATGAAGAGAAAACAAGTTCAGCCGCAGCCTTCGAAGCACTGTAAGGGTCACGTCCACCTAGTTCGTCAGTTTCGCGGTAGCCATCTCGTACTTCTCTATTCTTATAGCACTTATCGGAGGTAACGAAAATCAGCGATCTGATTGAATCGGTAATTTTCACTGCTTCCATCAGGTTGACTGCGCCGCCAATATTTGTGTCGTAAGTAGTTTTTGGGTCTGCGTATGATCGGCGAACCAACGCTTGGGCTGCAAAATAAAAAACAATTTCAGGTTTCGAAGATTGCATGAAACTATTAAGACTTTCAGAATCACGAACATCACCATCTTGGTGTTGGATGAGTTTTTTTAAACCAAGTTGCTCAAAGTGACTTTGCTCAGATTCGGCTGGTAGCGCGTAACCATAAACTTCTGCACCAGCAAGATGCAACCATAACGAGAGCCAAGATCCTTTGAAGCCGGTATCGCCAGTAACCACGATGCGCTTTCCCTTGAAGCTTGCGACTGCTTCTAAGAGCGAACCCATGGAGCCTTCCCAGATTTGAACATTTGATTAAGCAACTCCCAGTCGCGGTAGGTATCCATGCACTGCCAAAACTCGTCGTGGGGGTACATCGTCATCTTTGACTCGTGCACAATTTTCTGAATTGGTTCTTTCTCGAACACCAGATCTTCGCGAGGTTCTAGATAATCAAAAACATTTGGTTCACACACAAAAAATCCACCCGAGATTCTTCCGCCAGATGCCTGAGGCTTTTCGTTGAAACCGGTGACATTATTTGTGTCATCAACTTGCAACTCGCCAAAACGACTTGGTGGCCGCACACCAGTGACCGTCAGAAACTTTTTGTTGTCTTGATGATGTTTAACTAGTTTGCCAAGGTCAACATCACTTAAGCCATCGCCGTAACTAAGCATGAAGGTTTCGTCGCCGATTAGTTGCTGTATCTTTCGAAGCCGCGCACCAGTCATTGCCTCAAGCCCCGTATCAACAAGTGTGACGACACAGTTATGGCGGTTGATTAAACCTCTAAATTCGTGGATATTTGGCAACTCAGGTTTTGCAGGTAATTGTGTCAACTCACCATTTTGTTTGCGAAAAAAGTCAACAACTGTTTCAGATTTATAACCCAGACACAAAATAAATTCAGTAAAACCAAAGTTCGCGTA
>JAPKZT010000007.1 GCA_026393655.1 Actinomycetota bacterium
CGACAGGCCCCGACAGCTTCTCTCACCAAAAGATTAATTGAGCTTTATCGTCGTAGGCGGGAATTGCTAGAATCGTCACCCCGACGCCGAGAAGTCCTAGAAGCGTGCCTTAATTCGAACATGCTTGTTTCTACAAGATCAATTATCTTTCACGAGAGAATTCGTGACGCGGAAACTACCCTTCAACTTGCGAGGACTAAGAATCTCCGGGCTGTCATGGACAACTCTCAATTGAGTGCCTCCGAACGACGTGTCGATATGGACATGTTTCGAAGTGGCAGTTCAAATGTTCTTGTCGCAGTACGAACAATTGATGAAGGAATTGACGTTCCCGATGCAAAATTAGCAATCATCGTCCATGGGACTTCATCTAGCCGTCAACGAATACAAAGAATAGGACGAGTAGTACGCCCCACCGGAGAAACGGCAATGGTCGTCAGCATTCTCGCGCGAAATTCTTCAGAAGAATTTCATATTGGGGCACGCGATTTTCTTTTAGTCGGCCGAGACCGAATTGCACATCACCTATGGAATGATCAACCAATAGATGAACTACTGGAACTTTCTTGCTCCACTTATACGCCTACAAATCTTGAAGTTGCAGACTAGATCGCTGTTGCCAACCATCATATTCTGACGCAGCTCAGACTGTAAATACCCTCGTTGCTGCAAAATCAATCAGCTTGGCCTCACGCATTTCAATTGTTGCTGAATCCCATTTCACGAAATCAGCAAACACTTCGCGCGAGGAGTGACATTCAAGGGCTTTTCCACTCCTCTTCCATTCTTCCACCGTATTCTTTTTTTCCTCAAAAGTCTTATTACCCAAGCTTGGATTTTCAGTTGATGTTAGGAGGCACATGTTTCCGAGTCGGTGCAAATCGTCCTCGCTGGCGAGAGTAAAACCCTCATTCGCCTGCGCGTGAATATGTTCAACAGTTAGCGTTTGTAAATCAAAATGCTTTGGTGCAGGTGCTGGGATACCACTGTATAACTCCAGCATCCAAAGGAAATATCTGATACGACTCGGTCCCTCTCCGACATTATAAATCAATAATTCGGGCAACTTCTTCCGAAATTCGTCTTCAGGTGCGTGCCTATCAAGCATGTCGCTTAGAATCTGTGTCGCGCTTGCGAAATTATAACTTTCGCTCTGCTGAAGTTTGATAATTTCGTTGTAAGCCGTCGCTAGCGGAGTTTCCCTCTTGCCACAAATCAATTTTAGTCGGAAGTAACATTTCTCAATCATATGAATTAATTTGAAATATTCATTTGTATCTAAATACTGAGCAGAAGAAAGCAGAAGGGGAAGCGCAGTCAGGTGTTCTAACGGCGCAGTTAACAATGCTTTATAGCGGGCCGTGTGCAATACAGCGGTTGTACTATATGGATAAACGGGCGGTTTCGATACGAGGTGGATATAAGTCGGAAGCCACTCTTCCATGGTTGCGATTTCGTTTGCAATTTTTGTTTGAATGGAAGTAGTGATTTCAGATTCATATAGAGAATCTTGAAAGAGAAATTTTCGGACAGTAAGGGAGGTATTTTTAGGATTGAGCTTGCTATTTAATTTTCGTCCGGGGAGCCTAGCTGCGTAATAAGTACGCAAGTATTCAACGGGTTTTGCACTAAGAGTTCTTGGTGTGGCTAATTTTCGAAATTGTGCGGCGACCTGTTCACTTCTCGGATCACCCAACATTGTCGCCATAACCCAAACCTTCAGTAAATCAACCGCATTGAGTGGCTCTCCTTTAGCATTAAGTGATTCAAAAAGGTCGTAGACAGCATTAGCCGATCCAGTTTCTACGGTCACAAAAATGAGACATTCCAGAACGGCCCGCTTGACAAGTATCAAGTGATTTAACCTGTCTTCGCTGATTTTCTTCACAAAAAGTTCTGGGTGGCGGATTAACTGGTGGCGAAAATTCCCTACGGCTTTTCGGAGACACTTCGCCGGCCAATCTTGTTCCGAAGCGATGTCCATTGAAAGTCCGTTAAGAATCGCTCGGTAAGTCTCTTTTATTTCTTGGGATGGTATTAATCTGTCATAAACTACTCCGTTTGGATCTTCATGAGTTTTGAGTGAGTTCTTAATTTCCGACGAGTGTCCAGTAATTCGGCTGACGAGATGTCTGCTTTCATCATCGTCGATGAGCCCTATTTCCATTTTTAATAATTCAAATTCACTGTGGAGAACGCCCAGTAGAACAGAGATGGCTGTAATTCGTTGCTGTCCGTCAATAATCGCAATGCGACTA
>JAPKZT010000209.1 GCA_026393655.1 Actinomycetota bacterium
ACCGTTGCGCTCGAGGTTTTTGGCAAACCACGGGCCAGTGCCGTAGCCAGCACCGGCGAGCATTACAAAAATCACTCCGAAAAGTCGCGGCCTCGCACTTAGCGCATTTCTAAATTTGGTTCTCACGTTTGTGGCTTTTGTTTTCTAATTCCGCGCACCATACCCGCGCCAATGACACCAAGACCAGCCATCATCAAACCAAAAACTGTGTACTGCAGAGCACCACCGCGCTCGCCGGCATCTTCGGGTTCTTTGCCGCAACCTGGCCTTGGCAGCAGACCGATGCACTGAGACGGCTCGTTTTCTAAGTCGTAATTAAATGGAATGGTCGTGTTGGTTGAATTTATGATGTGATGAGTTGCGTTGCCGCTTGAGTCACTCGCGCTAACTGCGCTACTAGCCATAAGCAAAAAAACTCCAGCAACAGTTGATATCACTAGTTTTCTCACCCATACATCGTGCCACCTCATGACGAGTTTGCACTGCATGCGAACTAAAGTTGGGGCTGAATATGGCGGTAGACACACATGCACAATCGCGGCAACCTCAGGTTGTGCTGGTCGTTGATTTTGGCGCACAATATGCGCAATTGATCGCACGCCGTGTGCGTGATGCCAAGGTTTATTCAGAAATCGTGTCGCATCGGATAACAGCAAGTGAACTTAAGGCGCGCAACCCTGCGGCAATTATTCTGTCAGGCGGGCCAAAAAGTGTGCATGTTGAAGGTGCGCCAAAACTCGACCCCGAAATCTATGAACTCGGCATTCCAATTTTTGGTATTTGCTATGGTGCGCAATTAATCGCTCATCAGTTGGGCGGAGAGGTATTACGCGGAGGCAAAGGCGAATATGGTCGCACGAGTTTGCAGCGGATCGCTGGATCATCCTCAACTTTGTTAATTGACGCTAGTGACGGCGAACTAAGCGTGTGGATGAGTCACTTCGATGCTGTCACGCAAACACCCGATGGATTTGTTGCAACTGCGTCGACGCCCGATGCACCGATGGCGGTGATTGAGTGCGCAGCGAAAAAGATTTGGGGAGTGCAGTTTCACCCAGAAGTGATGCACACTCAACAGGGCACAGAAATTCTTGAGCAATTTATTTATCGTCTCGCAGAATGCAAACCATCGTGGACAATGGACTCAATAATTGACACGCAAGTTCGTGAAATCCGCGAGCGTGTGGGCAGTGAGCGAGTTGTTTGTGGACTCTCGGGTGGCGTTGATTCGGCAGTTGCTGCTGCGCTCGTGCATCGAGCGATCGGCAAGCAATTGACATGTATTTACGTAGACACGGGTTTGATGCGCAAAAACGAAAGTGCACAAATCGTTGAAACATTTCATCGCGTGATGGGTATTGAACTAATTCATGTTGACGCAGGTAGTCGTTTTTTTGAGCGACTTGCTGGTGTTACTGAGCCAGAAGCAAAACGCAAAACGATTGGCGAGTTGTTCGTGCGAATCTTTGAAGAAAACACCGGTGGTTTGACTGATGCAAAGTTTTTAGTTCAGGGCACTCTGTATCCAGACGTGATCGAAAGTGGTGGTCAAGACGGAACCGCGAGTGTGATTAAAAGTCACCATAATGTCGGCGGACTGCCAGAAGATATGAAACTCAAACTTGTTGAGCCGTTGCGAAATCTATTTAAAGATGAAGTGCGTTCGCTTGGTTCACAACTGGGTTTGCCAGATGAAATTATTTGGCGGCAACCATTTCCTGGTCCAGGTTTGGGTGTGCGAATTATTGGTGAAGTTACGCCAGACAAAGTTGCGATATTGCAGAACGCAGATTTTATTGTTCGCGAAGAGATTCGTAGTGCAGGTCTTGAGCGAGAAATTTGGCAAGCGTTTGCAGTTCTCGCAGATATAAGATCAGTTGGTGTGATTGGCGATGAACGCACGTATGGTCGGCCAATAATTGTTCGTGCAGTGACTAGCGAAGATGCGATGACGGCAGATTGGGCACGCTTGCCCTACGACTTGCTCGAAAAAATTTCGTCACGAATTATTAACGAAGTGGCCGGTATCAACCGCGTCGTCTACGACGTAACTTCAAAACCACCCGGCACAATCGAGTGGGAGTAAAGGCGCAGCCTCGAAAACATAGTCGTAATTTAGAAACGCGGCCTTTGCGAACTCGAATTAATTTTTTTGAGTGGGGATTACTGCGAGAAGTCGTGCACCTTGTTCGAGCGAACTAAGTGACCATGATCCACCTGTGGCTGACGCAAACATTGCAGTGCCGATGCCAGGTTTACCTTGACTCGGCTTGCTGATGCCTGATCCGTTGTCGTCAATCTGAACTACTACTGAACCGTCGGCACCAGACATCACAGAAACTGCAATTTTTGATGCACCACCGTGACGAATCGAATTTGAGATTCCTTCTTCAATAATTCGACCAACTTCGCGAGGCTCTGGGTTTGTGACATCGACCAAACGCGGGTCAATCTGTAATTCAAAAGCACATAGTCCGTGCCACAGTGCGAGCTTTCGTGAGACTTCAGCGCCCAAGGTGATTTCACTTTCTGAAATCGGAAGTGGCGCTTGCAAAATTGATAATGCCTCAAGCATTGCCAGATTAAGAGTCGTCTCGTCACCTGATTTGCTCGAGTTATCAATCATCATCGCACACGCAACAAGTCGAGTTTGTACCGCGCCGTGCAAAACACGCGACATCTCTCGAGCAACTTCAGCAACTTGTTTATTTCGTGCGATTGCACCAACTTGTTGTTCTTTGATGTCAAGTTGTAATTCATTGAGTGCCTGAACATTGACTCTGCGCCATGCAATCAAAGTTGAGATACCCACAAATCCGATGGCATTAATAATAATTTGAGTTACAAAAACTTCTGGTGACTCTTGATTTAATGCCCATTGCGCAACAATGTGCGCACTGATAAATCGCCTGAATTGCAACAATATAAACACCGCAATAAATATCGGTAAATAAAGTTTTTGTTTGCGTTTAGTAATTGCATTTGCAGTTGTGCAAATTGCAGTTGTCACGCCGGCCGTAAAAACAAGAATAGTTAAACCACGCAAGAATCCAAGTTGAAGAAATGGATTAATTGATTGTGTGATAACAATCATGCTCGTCAACCAAAACGTCGGAATCGGGTAGGTACTTATTGCGATTGCCACAATCTTGCTAAGCGGTGGACGTTTGATCGTATTTGATGACTCCTGCCATAAAGTTTTACTAAGCGGGCGTACTGATTCTTGTGCGGAAACTTTGATCGCACTGCTGACTTCTGCCGGATCTATTTTCGCTAATCCGTTAGTGATTTCTTGCAGAGTTTTTATGAGTGGCTCGTTTAGTTTCTTTAGTGCGATCTCGAGCTCGGCGTTTAACTCAGTGCGAAATTCTTCTTGTAGTTGTTTTTGACTGAGTTCGAGTAATTGCACTTGTACTCGCTGTTCAACCAATTCGCGATGCCGGCCTGATACTTCATCCCAAATATCTGCAATTGCAGAGCTGGTTAACTGAAGATTTATACAAATCGAAAAAATTAAAATCACGTGAGCAGGTGGCAACATTTTTGTTGAGAGGCCGGAGATGCCACAAGCGAATTGATAAGAAGCCGTGAATAAAGTGCCGAGAATCACTTGATACGAAATAGCCATCCATAATGGCGCGGGTTGTAAAGCACGATTCTTGAACAATGTCAGATGCATGATTATTGCGAACGAAATAACGAGAAGATATCCGAGCAGCCAAAAAGTTACGTAAAGCCGAACATTGGTGTTTTCGTCAGAACGAGAAAGATCTCCACCAATAATCAGAAACATCGAAAGAAAAATGTTTATCGCAAGTAGTTTCCAAGAGATCAGCCACCGACCACAGAATCTTTGAATCAATGACCGATTTTGAATCGGCACTATATCAATGGGGTTCGTTTGCATTTTTGGTTAGTCGGTAGAACTCCTGAGCGATCAAAATGCGTTGATTTTGCTTTCGCGTAGCTTTTACTCCAAGTTTTTTTATTAATCGGGCGATTGACTTTTCAACAGACCCTTCTTGCATGAATAGCGACTCAGAAATTTCCGCGTTTGACATTCCAGCAGAAATCAAGCGCATGATTTCTACTTGTGTGTCTCCAAATTCTGCGAGTGGTGACGGCGGCGCGATACTTTCAGAGATGTATGCAACACTGCTGAGACTTTTAGTAATTGCATCTAGCAGCATGTCACTTGACGTAATTGACTGTTTGACGACATAAATAGCGCGGTCCGGCATGACCTGTTGCTTGCTTCCAATTAGGCGAGGCTCCGTGTATGTAGAAAGTACTACGATGCCAATTCGTGGAGAGATTTCACGTAATCGGTGCGCCAAATCGATGCCGGTTGGTCCTTCGCCTAGATCTAAATCGACGATCGCTACTTGCGGTTTTGCTGATTCAGCAATAGAGATTGCTTCTGCAACTGACGCTGCTTGTGCGATGTTTGAAAATTTAAGGGCTGTGAGTGTGGCACAAAGAGTAAGCCGTGTGAACGGATCGTCATCAACGAGCAACAATCTAAGCGGGTTTGACATCGCAGTAATTATCTCTGAACTACTCATGAGTTTGCTCTCAACTTGAAATCTATTTTTATGAGTAGTGCTGGCACGACTCACGCTAATAATTTATTGGTGCTAGCACCACACAGTACTACTTAAAGAACTATGTCGATTGAATAGATTTTTACGCTGAGAGTTATGGGTTTTGTCTCAAAAATTAATCGAACGTCAGTTCTACTTTTCGCGTTTGCGATTATTTCTGGAGGCTTCACTGGTCAAGTTAATGCGGCGACCGAAAAATCGGTTACCAAACCCAGTTTGTTATCGGTGTGCGTAAATCCGACGAAATCTAAAGCGCGCTTAGCTCAAGATGATCGATGCACAGATAAAAACACGGGCACAATCTATGAGTCTTTGCCCTCTAAAACGGCAAAGTCGTCGAGTCTTAGTAATCAGTCACTACCTCCTAAAACAGCCAATTCATCTATTCAAAACAACCAGTCTTTACCTGCAAAAACGGCTAATTCGTCGGCTCAAAGCAATCAGTCGTTACCTGCTGTAACTGCTGATGCTGCAAAAACGACAACTGCGACAACTGTGCCGACTAATGCGTCGGCTGCGGCTGCGACAACTGTGCCGACTGCTGCGTCGGCTGGATCTACGACTACCGCGCCGGCTGCTGCGTCTGGGGCTACTGCGTCGGCCACTGCGTCTGCGTCAACTGTGCCGGCTGCGACTGCGGCGACAAAGACTACGGGGTCGACCAAAACGACAACGACAAACAATAAAACAAGTACTACTTCAGGGACAACAGCGAAAACTGCGACCACTGTAACGACGATTGCGAGTACTGCAACAACTAACACTGCGCCGGTCAGCACGGCGACGACAGT
The DNA here is from genome assembly GCA_026393655.1 of Actinomycetota bacterium. GTDB lineage: Bacteria > Actinomycetota > Acidimicrobiia > Acidimicrobiales > Ilumatobacteraceae > BACL27. The sequence continues at coordinate 5,396 of JAPKZT010000209.1, forward strand.
CAAGACAACTTTGGTAACAACGGCACCAGTGTCAACGAGCACTGGCACAACAACCACGACTGTTGTTTCCCGAGTTGTCGGTTCATTTGCCGGATTCTTAGGCGGCAATTGCCCTGATGGTTCGTCGATTCCATATTATTGGGGCACCAATGGTTCAACCACCAGTGGCTCATGCGCGAGTAATTCATCAACAGCAATAGTTTCCGGAGGCAGAGACCAGGTGACGACTACTGTTCCTGTTGCACCGAACACTCCTGCGACGCCGACTGGTGTTGCGGGTAACACTCAAGTCACGGTGACCGTTTCTGCTGGCACTGGTTCTGGCAGTGCTCCAACGAGTTATACGGTTACTCGATCAACGACTTCTGGCGGCACGTATACGACTGGTTGCACAATTACTGGTGCGGCTGGTGCGT
>JAPKZT010000063.1 GCA_026393655.1 Actinomycetota bacterium
AAACGTGAGAACCAAATTTAGAAATGCGCTAAGTGCGAGGCCGCGACTTTTCGGAGTGATTTTTGTAATGCTCGCCGGTGCTGGCTACGGCACTGGCCCGTGGTTTGCCAAAAACCTCGAGCGCAACGGTGCTAACCCGATGGGTTTTCTTACAGCACGTTTTGTTGTTTCGGCTGCAATCTTGCTCGCCGTTCGCCTCATTCATATGCGTGGTGTGAAATGGCCAAACTCAGGTGATGCAATAAAAATATTTTCGCTGGGTGCATACGGATTTTTTATTTCTCCACTTCTCTACTTCATCGCACTACATGATCTTGATTCGGGTTTAGTAGTAGTAATTTTTTATATTTATCCTGCAATCGCTGTACTTCTTTCGTGGATGATCTACAAGCACAAACCAAATCTCGTGATCACGATTTGCCTTTTCACAACGCTGACGGGCGTGTGGCTAACGGCTGGGCAAGTTGGCAACGGAAACTTGCGTGGTATCACGATGACACTTTTTTCGGCAATAACTCATGCAATTTATGTCGTGGCTGCCGGAAGCATTTCGAAAAAAGCAGATCCACTAACGATGTTGACGATTGCACTCACAGGTGCCGCATCGGCATTCGTTTTAGTTTCTCTAGTTGGGCCAAAATCTCTAGAACCAAAATTTCCAGTTAATTCACAAGGCTGGCTATTAGTCTTGGCGATGGCTTTCTTAATTACTATCGTCGCGACTGCATTATTTTTTGCGGGCATCAAACGCATCGGCCCAGGCATCACTTCAATGGTTGAAACATTTGAAGCAGTCGTAACAATTTCTATTGGCGTGCTGTTAATGAGCGAAACCGTCACTGCAATTCAGATTTTGGGCAGCGTCACCGTGCTCGGATCAATCGTCGCAATTGGGCTTGCCGAATCAAGCGCCGAATCAAAGTCGGGTAGGCACCCAGACTCACATAGTGGAACTGTGCTCGACCTGCCAATATCCTAGAATTACAATTAAATAAAACTTCTTGCAGGGTTGGGTGAAATTCCCTATCGGCGGTTAAAGCCCGCGACTCTCACGAGAAATCGTGAGACTGATCTGGTGTGACTCCAGGGCCGACGGTTAAAGTCCGGATGGAAGCAAGAAGCGATTGAGTCGTGCGCGCGGTGTTTTCGTGGCGCGCGTCTAGTCGTTTGCTGACCCTGCACGTCGTTCGCCGACGAAAGAGACGAACAGTGAACGATCAACAGGCGATGCAAATTGCAATCACCGCAGCCGATCGCGCGCGCCTTGTTTCGCGACCTAACCCATGGGTCGGCGCAGTCATCGTCACGCAATCTGGCGAAATTTTTGAAGGATCAACCAGCCGCGTCGGAGGCCCACATGCAGAAATCGTGGCGATTCGCGCTGCAGAGAAACTTACAGTTGGCGCGACTATATATACGACACTCGAACCGTGCGATCACACAGGTCGAACCGGCCCTTGCACGCTGGCAATTATTGACGCAGGCATCACGCGGTGTGTTGTCGGCATTGTTGACCCTGATGAAAAAGTTTCAGGTCGAGGTATTTCGCGACTACGCGAGGCCGGCGTGACTGTTGAAACTGGCGTTCTAGCCGACCAGATCACCGCGCAACTCGCACCTTATATTCATCACCGAAAGACGAAACGACCATTTGTTGTTCTAAAAATGGCGACAACACTTGACGGTCGCACTGCCGCCGCTGATGGCACAAGTATGTGGATCACTGGCGAAACTGCGCGCCGTCGCGTGCAAGTTTTGCGCGCACAGAGCGACGCAATTCTTGTCGGTGCGGGCACCGTTCGCGCCGATGACCCACAACTCACAGTTCGCGATATTGAAGGCGATTCTCCGAGACGAATAGTGCTCGGTGAAATTTCAAACGAGGCACGTGTCAACCCGTGTACACAATGGACAGGTTCGCTAGTCGATTTGCTCGACGAACTCGGCAAGCAAGATGTGCTGCAGCTACTTGTCGAAGGCGGGCCAACTGTGGCTGCGTCGTTTCATCGTGAAGGTTTGATTAATCAGTACGTGTTGCATCTTGCACCCGCATTCACTGGCGGCAACGATGGACTAAGCGTTTTTGAAGGCGCCGGGATTGCCACAATGGCAGATCTATGGCGTGGTCGCATCGTTTCAACTCAACAACTGGGTGACGACATCGAAATTATCATCGAACCAAATCTCAAAGCACCGAATCAAAAAAGAATAGGGACAAATAAATGAACCAGTCAGCTAATAAGCAAAACGACAAGGCAAATCACGACGCAGATTTTGCAGAAACTGAGCAAATTATTGCTGCAATCGCGCGTGGTGAAATGGTCGTCGTAGTCGACGACGAAGATCGCGAAAATGAAGGTGACTTAATTATGGCAGCACAATTTGCCACTGCTGAAAAACTAGCTTTTATAGTTCGTCATACTTCTGGTGTAATTGTCGCACCGCTTACTGGCGAACGCTGCGACGAATTACGTCTACCGATGATGGTTGACAACAACACAGAGAGCCATCGCACTGCGTTCACAATTTCAGTTGACTTGATGGAAGGCACAACGACTGGTATCTCGGCGGCTGACCGCGCGGCTACTTTGCGCGGACTTGCTGATCCAAAAATTATTCACAGTGCATTTGCTCGACCAGGACATATATTTCCGTTGCGCGCCCGAGATGGTGGGGTTCTCAAGCGAGCAGGTCATACCGAAGCCGCTGTTGACTTAGCGCGTTTGGCTGGTTGCGAACCGGCTGGTGTGATCTGCGAAATTCAAAACGATGACGGCACTATGTCTCGCGTGCCGGAGCTTAAAAGTTTTGCAAAGCAACACGGTCTGTTGATCTCATCAATTGCGCGGCTGATTGAATATCGCCGCCAAAACGAACGACTTGGTGAGCGCATGGGTTCGGCAAATGTGCCAACCGAGTGGGGCAATTTCGAATGCGTTGCGTATCGCAACACAGTTGATGGCATCGAACACTTGGCGTTCG
>JAPKZT010000137.1 GCA_026393655.1 Actinomycetota bacterium
GAGCACCGAGTTGTAGCCGATCACGAGACCAGCGGGCAGCATCAACGCAGACGCAATGCCGCAACACAATGCGACTAGCAACCGCTGTTTTTGCCTTTGTACAATCGCCGTCATGATTTTTTAGCACCGGATTTTTCAGCGCGGTATTTCTGAGCGCCTGATTTCGATACCCCGTATAAACCACGATCGGCGATGACATTCAGCACTTCGGTCGACACCAAATAATCAAGCGGTCGACCGTCTACAAAGCGCTGACGTAAGTCAGTAGAACTCACTTCGAGCCTCGGAGCCTCAACGCGGTTCCATTTGAATTCACTTGGTGGCACCAAGGGCGAACCTGGTCGGTCGACAACTACCAAAGTTGAGAGTTTGGCAATTTCACTTGCACGCTGCCATGACGCGAACTTTGCAGCGGCGTCGTCGCCAACGATCGTAAAAAGTTCAGCGCCTACATAACGGTCACTCAACGCAATTAAAGTATCCGCGGTACAGTCGGTCAGCGGCACTAGCGACTTCGCGAGTCCCATGTTTTTGCCACGGGTCATTGGCGACCATCAACACCACTATGTCAAGTTTCAGCACGTGGCGCACATTAACTGCGGTCACCAAATGCCCAAGGTGTGGTGGATCAAATGTCCCCCCGAACAATCCGACCCGCATTGGCACTATCAAAGTGTATTAGTCGAATTATCAGGCGAACGTAATATCAGACTCAAAAGCTTTATTGCCAGAGTCTGGAAGTATTTATGAAATAGTTCACAAGTCTCTTGACTAAGCCGATCTTATGCCCTATTGTCATTAGTCCCCGAATACCCCCTAATCCCCCAAGAAAGATCAAATACCCCCATGTCTGACTCAATCGGTATCTACCTCAACGAAATCGGCAAGGTTGCCTTGCTTAACGCCGAAGATGAACGTGATTTATCAAAAGCGATCGAAGCAGGTCGCGATGCAAAAAAGGCTATCGAAAAAGGTCAACGCGGTGCCGCGCTTCGCGCCGATATGCGCAATGCTGCTCGCGCCAAAGACCGCTTCATCCGTTCAAACCTTCGATTGGTTGTTTCAATCGCTCGTCGGTATCCACTGCCACAAGGAATGGACTTGCTCGATTTAATCCAAGAAGGAAACCTCGGTCTCGAACACGCAGTAGACAAATTCGACTGGCGTCGTGGTTTCAAATTCTCGACATATGCAACATTTTGGATTCGTCAAGCAATTGGTCGTGCACTAGATCAAAAAGCAAGTCTTATTCGAATTCCTGGAGATCGCTCAGCAACACTTCGCGCCGCGCTTCGTCAAGGTTCTGGTGATGCCGAAGGTCTAAGTGCAATGAACGCAGAACTTCATCGCCTTACAACGCCAGTCTCACTTGACAAAACAATCGGTGAAGATGGCGATGCAACTTTGGGTGACCTAGTACCGAACGAAGACATCAGCCCAGAAGATGCAGTGATGGGAATGGTCGACACTGACTTACTAGATCGACTTCTTGGCACTCTTGACGAGCGCGCTCGTTATGCAGTTGAGGC
>JAPKZT010000142.1 GCA_026393655.1 Actinomycetota bacterium
TACGCTGTCGTGGGTTGCGGAGTCGTGAGTTCTGTGAATGGTTGGTTTTCGCTACCTGCATAAACCCCACCAGCAGATGACGCGTGACAAATTACTCCAGCTTGTAATAATTTTCGTCCGAAATTTTTCTCAACCGATTTCAAGAATTCCTCAAAAATTCTTGTTTCTTCGGACATTTGCTCGGTCGTGCTGGACAATGTTCCCTTTCCCGCACACCAAAAAATCGCCCACTGCTCATCACTGACAATTTCAGAAAACTGCGTACAACTATCAGCAATTTGTGTCTGCAGTTGAGCACTATCAGACCAAACAAATTCTCCTGTAGGTGCAAATATTTCTGCAAAATTTGTGCACTGTTTTTCGACGCTATTGCCCAGCAATCCACCGCGACCGATTACCCAAACTTTCATCAGTTCGTTTGTTTACTTTTTCTCGTTCGCGACAGTGCATCATTAAACGGACTCGAGCGGATCAAATACAGCGGCCGACCAATCGCATTACGAACCACAACACCAAGATATTCGGCCAAGATTCCTAACGAGAACAAAATCGCACCGCTACCCATCGAGACGAAAATAATTACGGTTGTCCAGCCTTCAACTGGATACCCATGCGCGATCTTTCCGTAAAGTGCGTACGCCGCATAAATAAAGCCAACGAAAAACGAAGAAAAACCGATCAAACTTACAAGCCGAAGTGGACGAGTGCCAGAACTCAAAACCAGTCTCAAGAAATGACCCAGCAATCGGTGAAAGGTGAATCCGGTTTGGCGGGGGTATTCGACTCGCGGGGCAATCTCGCATGCGACTGAGCGGTCAACGACCCAAGTCAAAGCAACATCAAGGTAAACCCCCGACCCTGCATATGCTCCGACACTTCTGCCGATTTCGCCTGTCATCAATCTGTAACTACTAAAAAACTCTCCGTCTTGCGGCGAGAGAAGTTTTGTGTAAAGCCACTTCGCAAGTGTTGAGAAAAAATTCCGCCAGCGAGAATGCAACGCGCCACCAGCGAACTTGCCGTAAACCAGTTGAGAGTTTTCTGCGACCGCAGTATCTAAAAGTTTGGCGATTTCCTTTGGATCATGTTGGCCATCTTCATCGAGAGTAACAATCCAATCAGAGACGCTCGCTGACATTCCAGCCAAAGTTGCGGCATGTTGCCCGAAATTGCGCGACAACCAGACTGGACGAACCCAGTCATGCTTCGTACTCAGATCATTGATCACAAGCGCCGAATTATCTGGACCAGAGTCATGGACCAATAGAACTTCGCTAATCACATACTTGATGCCAGAAGCCGAAGTTGAAGTTTCGGTAAAGTTTGCCAGTTCACTAACCAAAGTGGAGATTGTTTTTTCACCCTGATAAACAGGAACCACCACTGAAACTGTTGCAATATATTGATTGTCTGAGTACTTTTCCATCCCGAATAACCTTATCCGCAATGAACAATCGCTAACCCGTCTAGCGTATGACTGTGGGTTTCAATGACAAATAGCAATCTAGGTATTGACTTAAGCACGATTCAAGCAGCCCGCGAAGTTGGGCGATCGGTAGTTGAACATACCCCGGTTACACCTTCGGCATATTTGTCAAATGAATTCGGTGGAAAAATTATTTTGAAAGCCGAGAACTTGCAGCGGACGGGGGCTTTTAAAATTCGTGGTGCGATAAACAAGTTGCACCAACTCGGAGAACTGGCTCACAACGGTGTCGTCGCTGGCAGCGCGGGTAATCACGCACAAGGTCTTGCATTTGCCGCAAAACATTTCGGTGTAAGGGCGGAAATTTTTATTCCACTCGGGGCATCTTTATCAAAAATTAATGCATGCAAGGGTTACGGCGGAGTTGTTTTGGATGGTGGCGAAAGTGTCGACACTGCAGTCGCTGCAGCCAAGGCGCGAGCGATTGAGACGGGCATGGCTTTTTGCCATCCATTTGACGATGTTGACGTGATAGCGGGTCAAGGCACGCTTGGTCTTGAACTGCTTGAAGATATTTCAGATTTAGCGCAGGTGATCGTTCCACTCGGTGGTGGCGGACTTCTTTCTGGTGTGGCACTGGCAATTAAACAACAACGACCTGATGTAAAAATCATTGGTGTTCAAGTTTCATCTTGCGCGCCATATATTTATGGCAACGCCCCAAGGGGCGCAATTGCGACACTGGCTGACGGTATCGCAGTCAAACAGCCTGGCTATGTGACGCGGCCGCTAATTGAATCGTGGGTAGATGAGCTTGTAGATGTCGATGAGGACAGTGTCGCCAACGCAATGATGATTTTGTTGGAACGATCGAAAATGTATGTTGAAGGTGGCGGAGCAGTTGGCGTTTCGGCACTTCTAACATCGTGTGTTAAGCCCGCAAAAAATGGTTCAACATGTGTTGTGTTGTCTGGCGGCAATGTTGACATGGGTTTGATTCCGAATTTGATACGACGGCACGAAACCAAGGCTGGTCGTCGCGCACTTTTGTTTGTTCGAGTTCCAGATCGCCCAGGTGCACTTGCCAATTTCTTGGATGTGATTGCAAAATCGGGGGCGAACTTGATCGAAGTTAGTCATGTGCGTGAAGGTTTAAATCTAAAGGTTCGCGAAACTGGCGTTCAAGTTGTTCTTGAAGTACGCGGCCACGACCACACAGCAGAGATCATCACGGCAGCAAAGATTGCAGGTTTTGATGTTTCACAAGTGACTAATTGATTGTGATGACGCCACTTATTTTGTTACCCGGCAAATTGACTACCGACGCAAATGGTGTTCGCGGAGATTCATTTTCAACTGGGCGTCTTTATAGCCAAGCTATTGCTCAAGCTGGAGGTGTCGCGCTGCAAGTGCCACCAGTTGCTCAGAGTGTTGAGGCAGCAGTCGAACTCGTATCGAGATTTGACGGTGTAATTATTCAAGGTGGTGGGGATATCGACCCATCGCTTTATGGTCAGACGCAGATCAGCAGCAAGATTTATGGAATCAGCGCCGAACACGATGCCCTTGAGATGGCGATTGTCCGTGCTGCGATTGAGCAAAACAAACCAGTTTTGGCAATATGTCGCGGAATGCAAATACTAAACGTTGCTCTCGGTGGAACCCTGCACCAAGATCTAGGCGAGGTTCTCGAAGATGGCGAGGCACATTGGAATACTTATCACGAAATTGTGCTGACTGCCGATAGTCGCGTTGCCCGAGCAATGAAAACGACTTCGCCAAAACGATCACATTCTTTTCATCACCAGGCACTTGATAAAGTCGCACACGATTTAATAGTTACCGGTCGGGCCGAAGATAATACTGTTGAAGCAGTTGAACACGCGTCAGCAAAATGGATTGTCGGCGTGCAATGGCACCCAGAAGACGATGCGAAGACTGAACCAGATCAACAAAAACTATTTGATGGGTTCATTGACGCTGTACGCAGCAAGTAATTATTTATCGAATTATTTGCTATCGAGTTATCTGCCCGCAAACTATTTGCTGGCGAGTTGAGTGAGACTGGAAGTTAAGTCGAGCAACAGGCTTGGAAGCATACCAATAACTAAAGTGACGGCAACCGCAATCGCTATCGCAATAGTTGAAAACATCGGCACTTTGAAAGACACAGAATTCGTTGCATCGCTTAACCACATACTGACCATGATTCGTAAATAAACAAACGCTGCAATAACAGCACACACCATGGCGATGACCGCAAGTTTATAACTACCTACATTTACTGCCGCCTGAATTACTCCGAACTTGGCGACGAACCCACTGGTCAATGGCACACCTGCTTGCGCCAATAACAAAACCGTCATCGCTAGCGCAAGTAGTGGATTGTTTTTACCAATCCCTTTGAAAGCATCAAGCGATGCTGATCCGTCGTTTGATTTTTGAGCGACAACTGTGACAACACTGAATGTGCCAACGACCAAGGCTGCGTAAAGCACAACATAAACAGCAATTGCGGTTAATCCATTACCAACATCGGGCGATGAGCGATGTGACGATGCTTCTAAACCAACAAGAATAAAACCTGCATGGCTGATAGAAGAGTATGCAAGCATTCGCTTTACATCAGTTTGCACGACAGCAACGACTGACCCGACGACAAGTGTCAGTGCGGCCAATACGAAAACTGCTGGACCCCAATCATCTGCGCGCGACGGAAACGCTGTTATAAAAACTCGCACGAGTGCAACAAGTGCGGCGACTTTTCCGGCTGAAGCCATAAATGCTGTAACCGGAGTTGGCGAACCTTGATAAACATCTGGGGTCCATGCTTGAAATGGCACAAGGGAAACTTTGAAACCAAACCCAACAAGCATCAGACCGACACCTACGAGCAGCAAGGTGTCATTGCGTGGAATGGTGATGTAAGAATTCAACGCCAAATTAATATCAACTAAACGAGTAGTGCCGGTCGCGCCGTAAGTAAGTGCGACACCATACAAAAAGAATGCCGA
>JAPKZT010000162.1 GCA_026393655.1 Actinomycetota bacterium
GTTCAACTAGCGATTCAAACTGACTGTTCACATTGGTTCGTGTACGACGAACCGCAACATGCAATATGTGTTGAGCCACAATCTGGTCCCCCCGATGGATTCAACATTGAACCGCTGGTAATCACTCCTGATATTCCACTCACCCGATTTATGAGGCTTGTAATTAGCGAACTATAAAAAGTGTCTTAATGGTTCGCTAATAGATTGGCCAAACACGAAACGGTAGGATTTAATAATGACGAAACCGTTTGACGTCAACGGCCCGTTGCGAATCGCATACCTTACTTACCGCGGCAAACCTCATGTTGGTGGACAGGGCGTTTACACGCGACATTTGACCAAAGCGTTAGCCGATCTCGGTCACCATGTTGAGGTTTTCAGTGGTCAGCCATATCCGGTTCTAGACGAGCGAGTTCAACTACACAAGTTGCCGAGCCTAGATATCTTCAACGATCACAACCCTGGACGATTTCCTGCCTATTGGGAGTTAAACACATGGCCAAACTTCGTCGAGGCTGCGCTTTTTCTTAAAGGAACATTTGGTGAGCCACTTTCTTTTAGTATGCGCGCCCACCAAGTTTTGCGCCAGCGAATAAATGATTTTGATCTCGTTCACGACAACCAATGTCTTGGATCAGGAATTTTGAAAATTGAAAAAATGATTCCAACAATTGTCACTTTGCATCATCCGATCACAAAAGATCGCGCACTTGAAATGGCCCACACACCAACTTGGTGGAAACGCAGGGCTATCGGTCGTTGGTATTCGTTCGTGTGGATGCAGGGTCGTGTCGCCAGCAAGATGCCACGCGTAGTTGTGGTAAGTGAAAACTCGATCAACGACATTCACACTGACATGGGTGTGTCAAAAGATCGAATGCGACTTGTGCCAGTTGGTGTTGATCCAGATTTATTCAAACCAATTCCGTCAATAACAAGAAAACCAGCCCACTTAATTACGACGGCGTCCGCCGATGTGGCATTGAAGGGTTTGTCATTTTTGCTCGAGGCTGTCGCCAAACTTCGCACTGAGAGAGAAATCCATTTAACAATTATCGGTAAACCTCGTGCTGGTGCAAGCGCTGATCTAATCGAATCACTTGGTTTGCAAGACTGCATAAGTTTTGTCTCGGGTGTAACCGATGAAAAAATTGTCGAGTTATACGCCCAGAGCGAACTCGCAGTCGTGCCAAGTCTTTACGAAGGATTCAGTCTTCCGGCAATTGAAGCAATGAGCACAGGCATTTGTTTGGTTGCCACCACTGGCGGCGCACTACCTGAAGTCACAGGCATTGACGGCGAAACGGTTTTGTCGTGTGTTGCCGGTGATGCAGATGCACTTGCGGCCATAATTCGGCGCGGACTCGACGACAAACAGTTGCGCGACAAAATTGGTCTCGCTGGTCGTGCGCGAGTTGCTGAGCGATGGACATGGCGGCATTGCGCACAATTAACTGTTGATCAATATCGCGAAGTTCTGTCAATGCCTGACAACCAGCGAAAAATTGCCAAACGGCAAAGCGCTTAAGATGCTGACAATTAAATTTGACAGGCTAAATCTAAAACCAGGTGATGCATTTTTAGATGCCGGCACTGGCTTTGGTCGGCACGCCTTTGAGGCTGCTCGACGCGGGGCTCGCGTGATCGCACTCGACTATGCAGAGCAAGAAGTTGAAACCACCCGTGCAACTTTTGCAGCAATGTATCAAGCAGGTGAACTCGACCCAAGTTCGTTTACGGGTGTCGTGCGCGGCGACGCAACTTGTCTACCGTTTGACGATGCAACATTTGACTGCATTGTGACTTCTGAAGTTCTAGAACATATTGACGATGACATGGCTGCGTTAAGCGAACTCGTTCGAGTTTTGCGGCCTGGTGGTGTGCTCGCAGCAACTGTGCCTTCGTGGTTTCCTGAAAAAATAAATTGGGCACTTTCTGACGAATATCACGCACCATTTGTCAAAGGTGGCCACGTACGGATTTATCGAAGTAGTGAACTGCGTAGAAAAATTTCGCAAGCAGGGCTTGAAGTCGGCAACTCGCACAAAGCACACGGGTTGCATTCGCCATACTGGTGGTTGCGCTGTGCGGTTGGTCCACAACGCGAAGACAACAAAGCAGTTGCGTTATACAAAAAATTTCTTGAATGGGACATCATCTCAGCGCCACTAATTACTCGCGCCCTTGATCGTGCGCTCAGCCCTGCGATTGGCAAGAGCTACGTGGTCTACGCAAAAAAACCACAAAAAGTCAACAACTGAAATGCTTAATGATCTTTCGGCTAAAAATGTGTCGGCAAAAACTGCAGATCCACTAACTCTTGACGAACTTTCGTTGACTGCTGAATCAATCGCAAAACTTCAGCTTCCAAATGGAATGATTCCGTGGTTTGAAAATGGCCATTGTGACCCTTGGAACCATGTTGAGACGGCAATGGCGCTCGATGTTATGGGTCGACACGACAACGCTCGACTTGCATACGAATGGCTGAGAACAGCTCAGCGATCTGACGGTTCTTGGTTTAACTATTTTCATAGCGACGGCAGAGTCGAAGAGACAAAACTTGATAGCAATGTTTGTGCGTACATCGGCACAGGGCTTTGGCATCACTGGTTGTGTACACAAGATCTCGGGACATTAAAACATTTTTGGCCAATGCTCGAAAGTGCAATGACTTGGGTTCTCAAAATGCGGCGTAGTGATGGCACGATACTTTGGGCCCGAGAAGAGAATGAAAGACCATGGGACTACGCACTGCTAACAGGTTGCTCCTCAATTCGTCATGCACTAATTTCTGCCAGCAAGATTGCGGCTCTACTAAATACAACTAGACCTGAATGGATTGAGACCGCTGCGCAAATCGATCTAGTTATTCGAAGTGGTCGAAATGCATTTGAGCCCAAAGATCGTTGGGCGATGGACTGGTACTACCCCGTGCTTACGGGAGCGTTAACTGGTGATGCTGCAAAATCTCGGCTTGCAGAACAATGGGATACATTCGTGATGCCAGAACTTGGAGTTCGCTGTGTGAGTGACGAACCGTGGGTGACGGCATCAGAAACTGCCGAGTGTTCACTCGCATATTCTGCAATCGGCGACTTTGATACTGCGCAGTATCTTTTGAACACAACCATTCAACATCGAACTATTGACGGATCATATTTAACTGGACTTGTCTACCCGAATAAAGTTGTGTTTCCGACTGATGAGCGGTCTGCATACACCGGAGCAGCAATTATTTTGGCGGCTGACTCACTCGTTGATATCTCACCGGCATCTCGAATTTTCAAATACGACGAATTAGATAACTACTAACCCACTATTTTGATTCGCTGTAAAATTCTTAGCGAACCAGTTGCTGATATTTCGACAAATTCGCCAGAGTCAAGTGAAGCCTTGTAAATATATTTATACGGTGCCTGACCACCATCTTTGGGGTCTGCGAATACATCGTGAATTGCCAATAATCCATTAATTGCAATTTTCGGCACCCAACTTAAATAGTCACTGCGAGTTGGTTCGTCCCCGTGTCCCCCGTCAATGAAACAAAAAGCTATTTTTTCTGACCATTGACTGCTAATAACTTTTGACTCGCCCACAATCGGAATTACAACATCACAGAGTCGTGCCCTTCGCAAAGTCGCTAGCAAACTCGGCAAAGTATTTAATTGATTAGTTGTTACGTCGAGCAACGACCTGTCGAACCACTCCCAGCCCTGCTGATTTTCTTCGCTACCGAAATGATGATCAATCGCAAAAACTTTGGTTTGATGTTTTCGTGCAGCCGCACCAAGCCAAACAGTCGACCGTCCACAATAAGTTCCGATTTCAACAATCGGCAACTTTGGCAACTCTTTGCAAGCGACACATGCTGCAAGATAAAGCGCATCACCCTCATCTTCAGGCATGAAACCTTTAGTCGCTAAAGCCTCAACTCTTAAAAATTTATCCATCACAGTTTTATTATGACTTTAGTAAATTGCTGAATTCGCGTTGCCACTGCGACTTCCAGTCGGCCGAAAAGTTCGCGAATTTTTCGGCGAAGTTTGTCCGCGCCAATTGCACTTCTGTCGAGAGCCACCAGCTTTGAACATTGCCATCAATTTTGTTGGCATGCGAAGCGGCGCTCCTCCCAGAAGTGTGCAGAATTCCTACTTGAGTAAGTGCCTCAATTAGAGATTTAGCGTCAGACCTGAACTTGTATGCATCCGGATCATAGAAACAAATCGTTGGCGTATTTGTGCCCAACGTTTCGAGCCAAGAAGTACCCAAATAACTGTGAAACACAATTCGGCTGACTGAATACTGAATGAAAATATCACCAGTGATACCAAATTGAGCATCAGGTTTAGCAGTGACAATCGCTTGACGTTGCGCGTCTCCATAATCACCAGGAAACATCCTGATCTTTAAATCGGTTTTGCTTTCACGTATTTTTATAAACTCAGAAACTTGGTCATACATAGTCTGCAGCGTGCCCGGCAACGGAAAGTACTGCAACCGATAAATTTGCGGTGGCTGATCGAAGCAAATCAGCGAGTCGCAAGATTTTTTTTGACTTCGAGGTGAAGTAATTAATGGCGAAAGTACACGCGTGTGCTCATCTCCACGACTCCAACCCCACGTGTAATAAATGTCCGAAACTCTGCATTCAAATTGTTCGCCTACATGCGAATCATCCAACCCATACCAGCCACCATGTTGGTGGTAGTGCAACTTGGTTCCGAGCTCACACCATTCGGCAGCCAAAATTTTGAATTCAAGTTGATTCCATAACGACTGCGAAGAATACAAGTAGTCAGGTCGATTTGGTCGTGCTTCAACGACGAGTCGTCGAATTGATTCGAATGCTTCGACTAATGACGCAGGAAGATAGACGCTAATTAACGCGCAACCGATTTCGGAAAGTGAAGAATCATTATCAATTTTTAAAATCTTGCTTTCTCGCCATGCACTGTCTGGCGAGACTTCAACTAGATATTTAATTTCTAGTTCATCATGCGCCGCCCACGCACGCCATGAAGCCATTGCGCCAACCCACGAAAGCGGAATTCGTCCTGAAAATGGTCTTACAAAGAGAACTCGGGCCGACTTGGCAGATCGCAATACACGCAGCAGGCTCACAATTATTTTGTCACGGCGCCCAGACGACACAGAGTTTTTTACGATTAATTGATCTCTTGAAACCAACACACCAGTGGTGCCAAATTCGGTGAGCGCGCGCAAAGTTTTTAAAGTCAGTGTCGGCAATTTCGCGTAATCCGAAAAGAATTCGAGAGTCGTACGAATAGTTTGAAAATTGACTTTTGAAGAACTGTCTTCACTAGAACTTTCACTAGAACCAGATTTTACAAGCGACTCAATTTCGCTTTTTAAGTCTTGTGTTGCGACATACACGAGGTGCAAATAACGTTCGACAAAATCACCCAACAAAATGTCGTAGTACCGCTCAGAGCGCACTACCCCGTGATATTCGTCTAAAAGTTTTTTGATTCGATCAAATAATTCTGGTCTCGCTCTTTCAATTTCATCTAGTCCAGCACTAACTCGATGTGCGTTCCAGACGATACTCACTCGTTTAATCGTACCCGTGACCTACGACCAACTGAAGAAATCTTGAGTCAAGTGAACAAACATAATTACGTGTCAGAATAGAGCAGTGCAATCACCACTTGATGACCTCATAAAATTATTAGATCTTGAAGTTATCGAAGTAAATATTTTTCGCGGGTTATCGCCTGACGAAAGTCGGCAAAGAGTTTTTGGTGGTCAAGTTGCTGGCCAAGCATTAATTGCTGCATCACGAACAGTTGATGATAAATCACGACATGTTCATTCACTACACGCATATTTTTTGCGCCCTGGTGATCCGACTGTGCCGATTCTTTACGAAGTTGATCGCATTCGTGACGGCAAAAGTTTTACGACTCGTCGTGTGATTGCAATTCAACATGGCAAAGCAATTTTTAACTTACAGGCAAGTTTTCAAATTCACGAAGAAGGTTTGGAACACTACATATCTATGCCAGGCGATTTACCAAAAGCCGAAACGCTTCCAGACTTCAAAGAAAGAATGGCACCGTATAAAGAGCAAATGGGTGATTGGTACGATCGCCCAAGACCAATTGATTTACGATATATCGACTCTGATCCGATCTCAAGAAAAAAGAAGGTAAGTGCGGGTCAGAAACTTTGGATGCGTGCTGATGGAATACTTCCAGATGATCCTGTGTTGCATGCGTGCATCGTTACATACGCGAGCGATATGTCACTGCTAGACACCACACTTCTACCGCATGGTCGCGCGTGGACTGACCAAGGAATACAAATGGCAAGCCTCGATCACGTTATGTGGTTTCATCGACCGTTTCGAGCAGATGAGTGGTTGCTCTACGACCAACTTGCGATTTCATCTTCTAACGCCCGCGGCATTGCGAGCGGCTCAATTTTTGCAGAGTCAGGTGAACTAGTGGTAACCGTCGTGCAAGAAGGACTTACACGGCTAGCTAATTAGCTAATTAGCTAGTTAATTAACTAGCTAGCTAACTATTTAATAAACTCACTTACTCACTTACTCACTTACTCATTTCGATCTCGGCGCGAGTCCATAAATAACGCACGCAACAAAGAATCACTGGCACGTTCGTATCCATTGCGATGCGCTCTCCCATTCCAGTTAGAAGCGCTCCACCACCGACTAAATACATTCCCCGCTTAAGAAAATCGTTCGCTAACTCTGGAGGCGCATTCCCAAGACAACGAATCACCGAGTCAACCATCTGAGTCACAATCGGATTGATTGCTTCACGAATTTCGGCATCTGTCAAAACAACGGTCTTAGGTAAACCCGAAACCAAATCTCGCCCCCGCACTTCTGCATCAGTGAGATTTGGCATCGGTATTGCAGTTCCGATTGTTTTTTTAATCATCTCGGCCGTGCGTTCACCAATTGCAATGCCATGACTACGACGTACATACGCTTGAATCTCGGTGTCAATATCGAAACTTCCAACACGCACTGCCTCAAGGGCAACTATGCCTCCCAAACTGATAACTGCGGTCTCAGTTGTTCCACCTCCGATGTCGATAACCATGTTTCCAACGGGTTGGTCAATCGGTAAATCTGCACCAATCGCTGCAGCAATTGGTTGCTCAAGTAACTGTGCATCAGCCGCACCCGCTCTGCGTGTTGCATCTGTAACTGCCCGACGCTCAACTTCGGTAATTGCTGATGGCACGCAAATCAAAACTTTAGGACGAGAGAATCGAGACACACCAGCACGTTGCAGCAACATTCGAATCATTTTTTCGGTGACTTCGAAGTCGGTTATCGCACCACCACGCAATGGGCGAACGGCAACGATGTTTCCGGGTGTTCGTCCGATCATTTCCCAAGCCTTTTCACCGTGAGCCAGAACCTCTCCGGTGCGGCGATTAACAGCAATTACAGTCGGTTCATTTATTACGATTCCGTCGCCTTTTCTATAAACGAGGGTGTTCGCAGTACCGAGATCAATTGCAAGATCTTTAGTCATTATTGATTCTCACTTGCATTTCGTTCGTTGACGTCGCGCAACTGCCTGCGAACTTTGTCGCGCGAGAGACTTGAGAGCGCATTTAGATGAAGATGAAATGCTTCGGGGCCTTGCGGTGAAAGTGGCTTTCGTTCTTGAGTTAAAACCAAAAACGCAAGCGCACACGCACTGACGATTGAAACTGCGGCAAAGAAAACCGCTAGTGAAGAAGACGCGAGAATCATTATCAAACCGAACTATCTACAGAATGACTAGTTCGCGGGCGAGAAATCTCATTGCTATTTGTGCCCCAATCGGAACCTTGTTTCCAATGTTCTTGTTTCCAAATCGGTACTGATTCTTTTAATGTGTCAATTGCAAATTGGGCAGCCGAAAAGGCTTCAGGACGATGAGGCGAAGATACTGAAACTAAAACTGATGACTCACCGAGAGCGAGATTTCCTACTCGATGGATTAATGCGACGCGCCCGAGATCAGTCCACCGCATACGCATCTCATCAACTATTAATTGAAGTTTTGAAATTACTTGGGCGTTGTAGGCCTCATAGGTCAGCGAAGTGACATCTGTTCTGCCTTCGGCATGATCGCGCACAACCCCAGAAAAAACAACCACGGCTCCACAAGATGGAAGCACAGACCAGTCGTAAACGTCGCCAACCTTCAAAACATTTTCAGTTAATTCAAGCCAAGTATCGTCGTTCTTGAGAATTTGCTTATTCGACATCGTTTTTAAGTGTACGGTCTGCGTAGCATCAGTCCATGTCTCAGGATCCAGATGAGCAAGAACCATTGGGAATACCTTTTTTCTCGGAGATCATAAAGGCGATGTCAAGTCAAGCCCCAGTTCAGTGGGATATGGCGCGCCAGTTTGCGATGACGACTGCGACGAATTCAACTTCAAACACAACTAGCGAACCAAATGTTGACCCGGCCGACCGCATTGCAATTCAGCAACTCGCCGCTGTTGCAGATCTGCATGTTCGCGACGTAACTGGTTTGGCAACAAGCCAATCGGGAGAGGTGCCTCACATCGATGTTGTGAATCGATCAATGTGGGTGCACCATACGCTCATTGCATACAAACCGCTGTTTACAGAATTCGCAACTTCTATTTCTGGACAAACAGTCATACAACCAGTCGGTTCAGACGGTGAATTAAGTCAGACCGAACACACGGGCGAGATTAACGCGATGATGGGCAACCTAATAAAAATGATGGCTCCAGCGATGCTCGGCATGTCAGTCGGCTCGATGATTGGTCAACTCGCATTACGCGCATTCGGACAATACGATTTGCCATTACCACGCGAACCACACGAGCAACTTTTATTTGTTGCGCGCAACTGCGAAGAGTTCGCCAAAGATTGGAGTATCAACATCTCTGATATGCAAATGTGGCTGCTTGTGCAAGAACTTACTTTTCATGCCATATATCAGAATCCAATTGTTCGCACCACAATCACTGATGCTGTGAAAAAACATGTAAGCGGATTCAGACCCAGCCCAAATGCTCTCGCTGAACGATTAAGCAAAATTGATGTAACTAGCAACGACCCAGCTGCGATGATGCAAAAACTACTTGGTGATCCAAGTTTGCTGCTTGGCGCAGTGCGATCACCAGAACAAGAAATACTTGCACCAAAACTTGACGCGATGATAAGTGCGATAGTGGGATATGTTGACCATGTTGTCGACACTGTTGCCGAACGAATAATCGGCACTGGCGCCCAAATCGCAGAAGCCGTCCGCAGGCGCAGGGTCGAGGCTCGCTCTCAAGATCAATTTGTTGAACAACTTCTCGGCTTGCGACTGACCACCAAACAAATGGATGAAGGGCATGCATTTATTAGTGGAGTATTTGAACGCGCTGGTTTCGATGGTCTCTCAGGACTGTGGACAAAGCCTGGCAATTTGCCGACACCCAATGAAATTGTGGCGCCCGGTTTGTGGTTGGAAAGAATTAACTTTTAGGCACTACAAAATCAGCTGAAAGAAAATATATCAATCCCGTCGCACTTGCAACACCAACGATTGCGAAACCGACCGCGCCAGAAAATGTAAAAACTACTGCGGCTAAGCCAGAACCAACCCAAACAAGTTGGTTAATCGTTTCGAACTTGACAAAAGTTCTGGCGCGATTTGCATCTGGTGCTTCACGCTGAATGATTGATTCGAAAGCCAAACGACCAATCGAGCCCATGCCGTTACAAACTGCGATCAAAACTATTCCGGCAGTAATACCGCCGAACACTCCAGAGAGAACTCCAGTCACACTGATCACCGTTAGTGAAACAGTCATCATTGTTCGCTCAGAAATCAAACGACGCAACATCGGTGAGATTGCGTTGGCGATCATTGTCGCAAGCGACGATAAGCCGAGTGCCAATGCAAACCAAGCGGTACCTGCCCGTTCATCACGCAACCAAAACGCAACATGAAAAAACAAGAAGCCAATTATTCCGCGCAGAAGCATCATTGATAACGCTGCGTGACGAACGCCCGAACCGTGTAGCTCAATAATTTCAGCGTCGTCAATTGTTTTAGGTGTCGTCGCGACATGGCGTGGTAACTGAAGTGATACGAGTCCTGCTAAACCAAACATCAATGCCGACATTGAGAGCGTTAAACGAGAATCAATTAGCTGTAGCAATCCCGCTGGCACAGCGGCACCGAACCCAATCAGACCGGCAAGCAATCCCAAACTTCCATTTGCAGCCACTAACTCTTGATCGCTACTAACCAGAATCGGAACTAATGCAGTTTTACTCACAGCGTATGTTCGCGAAAGTACAAGTGAGATAAACGCAAGTGGAAATAGCGCGACTGAATTAATTCGCGGAATCATCAACACAATAGTGATGCATCGCAAAACATTGACTATCAGCACAGTGATTCGCCTTCCACCAGGGACACGATCAATTACTGGGCCAATGAATGGTGCGATCACTGCAAATGGTGCGAGGCTGATCGCCAGAAACATCAGAACTTTACTGCGCGCAGCATCCGGGCTAATAGATAAAAAAAGTGAATCAGCAAGCGCGATCGCAAATGCGGCTTCACCGCATGCAGTAAGTGCGTGAACTCGACCGAGTCGTCTAAGTGGTGATGCTGGTGTAAGCCCTGAGCTCGAAATTGCTATGCGACTATTTTCTCGTATTTATAGCCAAGCCCGCGGATGGTCACAACTAGTTGCGGATCTGACGGCTCTTTTTCGATTTTGGCACGCAGTCTCTTGACATGGACATCTAAAGTTTTCGTGTCACCGAAATAGTCAGAACCCCAAACCCGGTCAATCAAAGTTTCACGTGTCAATACACGCCCGGCGTTAGACATCAAGATGTAGAGCAACTCAAATTCTTTTAGCGGCAGTTTTGTTACATCTCCGCGGATAGTCACTATGTGTTGCTCTGGATCAATCGAGACTCCACCTATTGCCACTGTTCCAATTCCGATAGTTTCTTCTGCCGCACTCGAAAGTGCTCCTCGACGAAGTGCCGCTCGTAGTCGTGCAACTAGTTCTCTGAGTCGATATGGCTTAACAATGTAGTCATCTGCCCCAACTTCTAGACCAACGACAGTGTCAATTTCTGCACCTTTGGCTGAAACCATGATGATCGGTACTGTGCTCTTCTTTCGAATTTCACGACAAACATCTGTGCCAGAGATTTTTGGCAACATCACATCTAACAACACAGCATCTGGACGAACTGCATCAAATACTGCAAGCGCTTCTGCGCCATCGCGCGCGACCTCTACGCGAAAACCTTCGCGCTTTAGGCCAACTTGAAGTGCTTCAATAAATGATTCTTCATCATCGACTACCAGAATTGTCGGCAAAGAGTTACTTATACTCATATTAAAGCTCCTGTTTTATTTGGTACTAGGTTTGTCGGTTCTGCCGAAACCTGCGGAAGTCGAATAGTAAAAGTTGAGCCGACTCCTTCTTCTGAGACAACTTCAATTGTGCCACCGTGTTCTAAAACTATGTGACGAACAATCGAGAGACCTAAGCCAGTTCCTCCTGTGGCCCGACTTCGAGCTTTATCAACTCGATAGAAGCGCTCAAAGATTCGATCTTGATGCTGTTTCGATATACCGATTCCGTAATCCGTTATCGCCACGACAACTTCTTCACCGACAATTGAGCTTGATACCGAAACTATCCCACCTGGTTCACTGTATTTAATCGCATTATCAACGAGATTTGAAAAACCCGATACCAATTGTGATCTATCGCCAAGCACATTTAGTTGTGAAGCACCAGTTAATGAAAGCCCGATACCTTGCCGCTTTGCAGCATGTTGATTAGTGCTTACAACCTCGACGAGTACCGGTGCAAGATCAACTTGGGTCCAATCTTCGGTCCCACTGAATTCGATTCTCGATAAGTCGAGGAGGTCGTCCACGATTCGTGCCATGCGATGAGATTCGGAAACAATTCTTTCCGCAAGTCGCCAAACCACTTCAGTCTCGGTCTCACCATTTAAAGAATCGGCTAGCGCAGCAACTGCTCCAATCGGAGTCTTCAATTCATGACTCAAATTGGCAACGAAGTCGGTTTGCACGGTTTCAATTCGTGACTTCGCTGTGATGTCTTCAACAGTTACGAGTGTGCATTCGTTTTTTAAATTATGGCCACGAATTTGAAGAAACCGTGTTGTTCCTGCAACAGCCTCAAGGATTCGATTTCCTGTGCCTTCGTGCTCAACCTGCTTGATCATCTCGTCAACTGCTTGATCAATTAAAATATCGACATATCTAATGCCAGTCATTGCACTTGCAGCTTTATTTCTGAATTTATGATTTGAATTGTTATCGGCAACAACCACGCCGGTTTCTAGAAAATCAAGGATCTCAAACAGTTGCACAAAACTATCTCGCGTAGTTGACTTCGTTACAGAACTCTCATTAGTCAATGCAATCTGAATTTCTTTGGTTGATCGTTTTGAAATCAAAAAAGCAATTGCAGTAGCCATTAAAACGCCAACTAAAAAGTAAACGACGCCCATATCAAAATTTGAATTGAACTAATTCTGCTCAAGATTCAAATTAAATTCGCCAGTTTGATCGCCAATACGAGCTTTGTAACGATTAATGCCGTCACGTTCTCGAACCCAGCCAGTCACGATGAATCGCGTTCGCTCACTTACGTTGACAGCGTGATCGCCAATTCGTTCGTAAAAGCGAGCAACGACTGCCAATTGCACAGCAACTTGAAGGTCGATTTTAGAGTTCGAATGCGATTCAAAAATTTGCTGAATGAATTGGCGATGCAAACTATCTAAGTATGAATCCATGTCGTCAATTGCTGCGGCTTTAGCGGCGTCATTTTCTTCAAATGCTTCCATTGTTGACGCAAACAACTTTTGTGCCTGTTCGCTCATTTTAGAAATTACCCCGCGCAACATTGGGTCAATATTGTGGCCATAAATACGTCGTGCCGCTTTAACTATGTTCACAACAAGATCGGCGGATCGCTCAAGTTCTCCAGCAATTTTAATAATTGCAATCACTTGGCGAAGGTCGGCGGCAACTGGCGCCTGCAATGCCAGTATTTCAAAACAGAGTGCTTCTAGTTCTGCGGACCGAGCATCAAACTCATCATCTGCTTGAACTAGATAATCAGCGCCCTCAAGATCTCCACTCAGCAAAATTGCTGTCGCGCGCGGAATTGATTCAGTCAAAGAAGCCCCTAAGCGAATTACCTCGGCACGCGCAGCGTCAAGATCGTTATGAAAATTTTTACGAATTTCATCCATTTGTCATTTCCCCAAAATTTTAAGATCAGTATTAACTACTTATATCTTACGAATTACCGTAGTCCTTGCTTCGTGAACTGCAGTCGTCCATCAAGTGACTTAACGGTGAACAGATAGGGAGTTTCAGCGCAATTGGGTTGCCACTACCCACTCATGCAAACTCTGTTGGGCATCACCCATACGCTCTCCATCAGAAACCTTGGACCAACTATTGTCAGATCCAAGAGCAAAGTGGCTTACGTCTTCTGCTATTAAAAATCCGATCACTTTATCTAGCCATGCCCGATGTTTCGGGTGAGTTAACGGCACGAGTACTTCGACGCGACCATCTAAGTTTCGACCCATCAAATCTGCTGAGCCAATTAAATGCAGCGGGGACTGATTATCAAAACCATGGGCGAATCGATAAATCCGAGAATGCTCGAGATAACGACCAAGGATTGAACGCACTGTGATGTTCTCAGACATTCCAGGTACGCCGGCACGCAGACAGCAAATTCCGCGGACGATTAACTCAATTTTTACACCAGCATTACTTGCCTCATACAACGCATCAATAATTGAAGGATCAGAAATAGAGTTGATGGCGCAACAAACAATCGCTGATAGTCCGGTTCACGGGCGTAGCCAGTTAAATAATTGAATAGCTCGGTAGCGTCTGCACCGATTGCTTCTTCGCAAGTAAAAAACCCGATGTCTTCATACATCCGCGCTGTTGTTGAGTTGTAATTTCCTGTGCCGATATGCACATATCTGCGCATCTGATCACCATCTTCACGAACGACCAAAATACATTTTGAATGAGTCTTTAGGCCAACGATGCCGTAAGTTACGTGCACACCTGCGTATTCAAGTTCTTTTGCCCAGGCGATATTTCTCGCTTCGTCGAATCGTGCTTTAATCTCAAGAACTACTGCAACTTGCTTTCCCGACTCGGCAGCGCGAACTAAATATTTGGCGATAGACGAATCACCTGAAGTTCGGTACAGAGTCATCTTGATTGATTGAACCTTTGGATCATTGGATGCTTGCTCAACAAATGTCTCAACAGAAGAAGCAAACGACTCATGTGGGTGATGAACGAGGAGTTGTCGCTCGCGAATTACTTGAAAAATACTTTGACCGTTAAATTCGGCTGCGGCAAGACGACCGGCAGTGAGCGGTGGCCATGGCTGAAATCGCAAACCCGAAATGTCAAGTGAAGCAATCTGGGCAAGAGAGCTCATCTCGATAACGCTGTGATGGTAAGTCACATCATCTGCTTCAAGTTCAAGTTCTTCGCACATCAAGTCGATAACCGACTGGGCTGTGCCGTGCGGAACTTCGAGTCGCACGGCACGACCAAACCTACGACGGCGCAGCTCTACTTCGACTGCGGCAAGAAGATCTTCGGCATCTTCATCATCAAGCGAAAGATCTGCGTTGCGTGTAACACGAAAAACAAAACACTGCTCAATCGTCATCCCCTGAAATAATCGTGAGAGATTTGCCGCGATCAATTCTTCGAGCAACACAAAGTTGTTTGACTTTCCGACTCGCATAAACCGACTCATGTTTTTAGGAATCTTCAATCGCGCGAATCTTTGCTCGCCAGAATTTGGATCACTGGCAACTACAGCCAGATTTAATGCAAGGTTCGAGATGTATGGAAAAGGATGCGCAGGATCAACTGCCAGTGGAGTCAGAACCGGGAAAATTCTCTGATCAAAATCTTTAGAAAGTTCTGTTTTTTCGTTGGCCGAGAGTTGCGACCAGCTCTGCACTCGAACGTCAAATAATTCAAGCTGGGGCAACAACTCTTTCGTCCAGACATCTTCTTGTCGCTGAACAAAACTCTGCGTACGCGCAGTAATCTCTCTGAGTTGGTCGAGTGGCGAGCGCCCATCGGGGGTTTTTGTAGAGATGTCTCCGGCAACTTGATCTTTAAGCGCGGCAACTCGAATTTGGTAAAACTCGTCGAGATTTGACGAGCAAATTGCGACGAAGCGACAGCGCTCAAGTAGCGGAACATTCTCGTCACTGGCAAGTGCCAGCACCCGATCATTGAAGTCAAGCCAACTTAACTCACGATTTATATATCGATTTATATCCTGTTTTATGTTTTTCGGTTCAATACTTTCAGCGTATAAATCTTGGGCAGATCGATAAACCGTTGATAGCCGATTTCGCCAAGATGTCACTTTGATTTCATTTCAGCGACATACCGGGCTGTCGCAAATCATGACGGTTTTTGCTGTTTAGCGGCAAACTTTGAGATACGTCTATTCGCTTGGCACCGCGGCTACCGCATCAGCAGCATTAACTGCTGGCGTTGACGCTGAGTCTGACGAAACTGGATAGCCCAACTCCCACTCGATACTGATTCGTTCACGCTCAGCATCCTTACTAACTCGCTCTTGATTTCGGCGGAATTGAGGATCATTTCGAGGCAGAAGTATCAATCGCGCAAGAACACGAGCTCGGAAATCTTCAAGTAGGTTCTGGTCTCCATAATCGCCATAAACCTCCCAGTGAGGAGACACTGAGCCTAAATAGACGATTCGGGCGTGCCCGCGCGGCGGCTCGTTAAGAGTTGTTGGTTCAGCAAAGTTCGACATGTGGTACCTCGATTCGAATTTGAATCCTACCGTCAAACAATCTCATTCTAAGATGAATAACCGTGTGGTCTAAATCTGAGGGAATGTTTGCTGCACTTGATATCGGAACAAATAGTTTTCATTTGGTTGTCGCAAAACCCGTCGAAACCGGTTTCGAGGTAATCGCAAGTGAAAAAGAAGTAATCCGCTTAGGTCACGGCTCAGGGGATATGAAACTACTTGAGCAAGATGCAATGGATCGGGGTATTGCGGCGCTGACACGAATGCGAGCGATCGCAGATGTGCACAATGCAAAATTGCGTGCCGTCGCAACAAGTGCCGTGCGCGAAGCCCAAAATCGAAACGAATTTATTAAGCGTGCACGCAAAGAAGCGGATGTTGAAGTCGAGGTTGTTTCAGGAATCGAAGAAGCTCGATTAATTCATCTGGGCGTAAGGCACGCAATTGCGATCGGCGAACGACAAATGCTGTTGTGCGATATCGGCGGGGGCTCAACCGAAATTGTTTTAGCAACCGGCGAGAATATTTTGCTGTCGCGAAGTTTCAAACTTGGTGCAGTTCGATTAACAGACCGATTTTTTGCAACAGAAGTATTGCACCCGAGCGCCGTAGGAAGTTGTCGAAAATTTGTGCGCTCGATGCTGTCAACAATTGAACCGCAAGTTGAACAACTTGGCTTTGAAGTGGCGGTTGGCTCTTCTGGCACAATTGAAGCGATCGCCAAACTTATTGCCAAGCAAAATAAACAACCAGAGCCAAAGTCATTCAACCGCTATGAATTCGCAGCTAACGATGTCAGCAAAGTTGTTGAATTGCTCGCCGATCAACCAACCGTAAAGCAACGAGAAAAAATATTTGACCTTGAGTCTTCTCGTGCTGACATTATTTTGGCTGGGGCAATAATTTTAGAAGGCATCGCATTGTCTTTTGGAGTCAAGAACTTTACATATTCAGACTATGCATTACGCGAAGGCGTGCTATTTGACACTCTGCAACGACGAGACCTACTCGATCATCCAGATGGCGTTGACCCGGCACTTACGAGCGTGCGGCAATTAGCAGATCGTTGTGATGACCAACCAGCGCACAGCAGAAATGTCGCCAAAATTGCCTTATCGCTTTTTGAAAACCTACAGAAGAAATTAGATCTCGATGAATCATGTCGAAGATATCTTGAGGCTGCAGCACTTTTAACAAATGTTGGTGTAGTCGTCTCACATTCGAAACATCATCTGCATTCATATTATGTAATTCGCAACTCAGAACTTGTCGGGCTTACTGATCGCGAAATTGAGTTGATCGCACAGATCGCCCGCTACCACCGAAAGAGCGTGCCAAAAGATTCGCACCCTGAGTTTGCTCTGCTGTCTGAAACTGACCAACACATCGTTAGATCTCTTGCCGGTTTGTTGAGAATTGCGATTGGCCTTGATCGCACTCAAGATGGACGGGTGAAGAAAGTATCTACTCGATCAGAAGATGAGCAACTAATGATTTTTGTGAAGGCAACAACAAAATTAGATTTAGAACTGAACTTGTACGCGGCTAACGAAAGACGCGGACTTCTAAGTGATGTGCTCGGGACGAAAGTAAAAATCGTCGCGATTGAATGAGCGAATTATTTGCTGTCGGTTTTTGGAGTTTCGTCTTTTTTCGCCTCAGCAGCACCCTCAGCAAGCCCTTTTTTGAGTTCGCTTTGAGCTTTACCAAGGTTTCGGGCGATATTCGGAAGGCGCTTGCCTCCGAATAGCACTACGACGAGCAAGATAATGATCCAAATTTCAGGTCCGTTGAACATACGACAACTCTAGCATCAGCCACCAAAAGTGCGCTAAGAATTACAGATGCTTGAATGCGTTATAAACATCAGTGAGGGGCGTCAATTAGACAGGATTGCCAAGATTCGTAGCCAAATCGGTCACGATGTTTTAGACATTCATAGTGACTACCACCATCACCGCAGCGTATTCACAATCGTGGGTTCTAAAACCCCCCACCAACTTGCCGAGCTTTGCGCCAAACAATTTGATTTATCCGAACATGTTGGTGTTCATCCAAGAATTGGCATCATCGATGTCGTGCCATTTGTGCCGCTTGAAAACTCGACGATTGAAGATGCAATTAATGCGCGCAACGAGTTCGCCGAATATGCGGCAAGCGAGCTAAAGATTCCGAGTTTCGTTTATGGGCCCGAGCGTGACCTGCCCGAGGTTCGCAAGCGAGCATTCGTTGACTTAACGCCAGATTTTGGACCGAATAAACCTCACCCAACGGCTGGCGCAATTTGTGTGGGTGCAAGGCAAATTCTCGTCGCATATAACGTCTTCTTAAAAAACTCGAACATTGAAGAAGGTCGTCGAATTGCTCGTGAATTGCGTAGCCGCGAAGTGCGAACTTTAGGACTAAAACTTGGTGACGAGATTCAAGTCAGCATGAACTTGATCTCCCCAGATGTTGCCGGACCTGCTTTCGTTTTTGACGAAATTGCCAAGCACGCAGAGATTGATCGTGCCGAGTTAGTCGGTCTGGTGCCAGCGCGAGTGTTGACTCAGATTACAAAATCACGATGGGCTGAACTGGATCTGAGTAAAGAAAAAACGATCGAATGGTGCCTGGCTGCGCGCAACCGCGCGATGCAAAACCTCGAGTGAACTGTCTAATCGTCGGCGCACACGCGCTGGCGGTAATGCAAAAAGCCGTCGGCGGTTAAGCGCTGGCGATGTTGCGAGTGCCTTGCGCACGTTGACGACGCAGACGGCGACGCTCACGCTCAGAAAGGCCGCCCCAGATACCGAACTTCTCGCCATTTTCAAGTGCATATTCGAGACAATCATTTTTGACAACACAGCCACGACAAACTTCTTTGGCTTTGCGAGTTGATGCACCGCGCTCTGGAAAAAAGAGATCGGGATCAACACCTAGACAGTTGGCTTCGTCTTGCCATGCATGGTCACTACTTGATGATCTGTTCGCTCTAAAATCCAATTTGGCTCCTGAATTAAATGACTTCTGTTCCAGTTACGAGAACTAGCCGTGCTAGCACCTTGTAACTACAAGTATGTAATTTAGCCCCAAACTCAAGAAAATGCAAATATTTCCTAGCTGGCGCGACGAGAACCCCGATGCCGAGAAAGTTGTCGCTTGTGTTCGATGAAATCAACAAGCAAATATTCGCCAAGATTTTCTGGGCTTGTAAAAAATGCCCGACCATGATTGATCGCGGTTAGTTGCTCAATAAACGCCTGCAACGCATGTGATGCGTCAAGCATAAAAGTGTTTATCCGTATGCCTTCGCGGGTCGCCCGCATGACTTCGCTCAAGGTTGCTTCAACCGTTTCACGAACTGGCGGATAGTTGAAAAATACATCTCCGGACTTTGAAATATGAGCCGTCGGTTCGCCATCGGTAATCATAATTATTTGCTTCGTGCCACTCTGGCGTGACAACATTTTGCGAGCCAACATAAACCCATGTTGCATGTTGGTGCCGTAAACAAAATCCCAAGAAACCTCAGGCAATTGCTGTGGGGTGAGTTCGCGAGCCACCTCACTAAAACCGACAATACCCAAATAGTCACGTGGAAACTGCGTGCTCATCAAAGAGTGCAATGCCATTGCAACTTTCTTCGCAGGCAAAAAGTAGTCGCGCATCGGCATTGATAATGAAAGATCTAGCATCAGCACAGTTGATGATCTTGTTAAATGTTCTGTCTGCTCAATTTCAAAATCATCGGCAGAGAGCTTAAGCGGAACTGTCGGGCCTTGCCGCTGCAAAGCATTACGCAAAGTCCGTTGCAGATCTAATTGAAACGGGTCACCGTATTCGTATGGCTTTGTGTCGTAAGTTCTCTCATGTCCGACTCCTAGGCGCTCAACTTGGTGTTGCCCGAGACGGTCTTTTTCCAAGGATCCGAACACATCCCGCAACGCA